>DATNDM010000086.1:0-13003 GCA_035553235.1 Pyrinomonadaceae bacterium
CGGCCAAAGACGAGACAGTCGTTGGGCTCGAAGTTCCAGTCGCTATAAAGCTGATCGGCCTTGGTGGTGAGGTAAACGAAGCGCGCTTGCGGCAGTGCCGCATAAAGCGTGTCGAGATCTTTGTGACGACTGAGCTGTACCTCAGGCCAGTAGTCGAGGCCGGCGCGCTTCACGGCGCGATCGTCCATGCGAAAGCCTGTGACCCCGACGATGTGAAGGGGCACGTTGGTAGCGGCACACAGCCGCGCGATGTTGCCGGTGTTAGGTGGAATCTCAGGTTCGACGAGCGCGACGGAAAGCATAGATCATGTCTGTCCTGGAAGTTGTGGTCTGGTTGAGATGCTCTGCGATCCTCTGCGTATCTTTGCGGCCTGTGCGTTGAAAGAACATTTTACGCAGAGAACGCGAAAGATGCGCAGAGCGCCGCGGAGTTGTCATGAAATAGAAAAAGAAACGACGAGCTTCGCTTGAAGGTCTCGTCGTTTCTTTTGCAAGGCCTCATCGGCCTCAGATGTTTTTGTGCGCCGGTGGAAGGTACCTGCTGTAACCTGCTGGTTTGGGTTATCTCTTCTTTGCGGCTTTCTTGCCTCCGCCCTTCTTCGCGGCCTTCTTGGTTCCGCCCTTCTTGCCTCCCGCTTTCTTTCCACCCTTTTTAGTTGCCATAGCTTCTATGTGCTCCTTCTTTCAAGTTTAGTTTGTTGTGTTTCTTCATGACCACAAGATACTGTGCTTACTTCGTTCTTGTGGGCTAGAGTAAACGGCGCACAACATCTTGCTATATAAACGCAAACATCTCGGATGTCAATAACTTATTACTCATTGCAAAAAAAATTTTTGCAGCATCACTGAGCCCGATCCGCACGGTCGGGAGCTCCCGTAACCATCTCACGCGCACTTGGACCATGCCGAATCGCGGCCATATCTTACGTGATAGATTCGCTGCGTACGAGTGACGACGCGATATCGATATGCAACTGCGAGTAGAGAGTCAGGTTGTGTGTGGAGAAAGAAGATGGTCCAACTGTACTAACGAAACAGCGGCGTGAAGATCCACTGCTCTTCTCGTTCAATGCCGTAATACGTCAACACTGCATCGCGCTTGCTACGGCTCGCTACACCAACGAATGGACCACTCGCGTCGTCGTCAATCGACGACGTGCTGCGCGGAGCAGAGGCCACGCCAAGATTGTTGGTAGCGATCATTTGAGGAACTGCAAATTGTTGCAGGGACGTTAGTTGCGGATCGCGCAACTGCGGAATGACGTTGTTTGTATAGAACAAGATCGACTGCTGGAAGTCGAGCAGCGCGTCACTGCGCGGTAGGATGTAACGCCATTCACCTTCGAGCGTTAATGGATCTCTTGCAGCAGACGGACGAAGAATTTGCCGGTTCTTTGAGCCACCTGGAACCGGTATCCCGTCAAGCAGTTGGTCCATCGACGTTGGCAGTGCTTGAGGACTGCCACCGCCTACCATCCGCGACTTGTTGACATAGTATTGACGAATCGCATCGGCCACTTGCTCGCCACGAAAGATCGCTTCCTGCTCTCGTTCGCGTTGCGCTTGCTGCTGCACACTTGGGGCTGCGGCCATCGCGAAAAGAGCGAGCACCGTCATCAGCGCCAGGAGTGCGACGAGCGTGTAACCACCCTCGGAGCGCCTCCGCGCCTCCGAAATCGAGACAGACGGCGCGACTGAATCACTCAAGCGCGACCCGCATATCTTGTGGTCGGTGATCTGTTTAAGGTTCGTCATCTTCAGCATCAACTTTTGGCGTCGGTCGTGCCAGAGCACCACCGGATTTGTCACCTTCCGTCATCGGCAGCACGTGTTTGATCTTCAAGCTCGTGTCTACTACGACGAGTTCCTTCTCCGACATGCTGGTCACGCGGAACCTGCCACCGATAACGTCGCCACGATAAACGGACGTGATGTTGCGGTTGGTGCGATCCTGCACCAGCGCCGTGTCAGTCACGCGATCCTGCTTACCGATGATGCCGATGTAGGTGTAGTTAGGTGTCGGCGGCGGCGCAATGTTGATCGCCAGTTCATTAGAATAGAGACGATTGTCAGGCGTACGAACGACGATCTGGCGCGCACCGGGATTAGCGATCAATGATGCTGCGATCGTGGTCGAGAGTTGTTGCGGTCCCTTGTAGGTCGTGGGTAGTTCGCGACCATCAATAAAGATGCGCATGTCAGGTGTAAACTTGTCACCGGCGGCTTCGAGTTTGAAATCACCCGTGCGTGCGTAAACGTTGGACGGCGAAACAGACGCGAGCAGAATCGGGGGTGGTGGCGTCGGAGTCGGCGTTGGCGGCGTCGCGACAGGGGCGCTTGGCGGTGGCGGTTCGTAAAAAGCAAAAATGTTTCGCTTCGCCTCGGGAGCGTTGTACGACACAGGCAAATACTCAATCGGCGCCATGCTAGCGGCCTCGAGCACTTGCTGCGATGCCGGTGCAGCAGCGGGCCGCGTCGTGTTAGTTGTAGACTGCGGCTTCGCGCTCGCTGTGGTCGTCGTCTTAGTGACAGGACGCCGGCTGTCGAACCCGATGAGCGCCCAGTAAAGGACGAGGATAGCTCCGAGTCCGAGCACCGCGGCGAAGATCAGCTTCTTCTTTTCACCTGGTTTGGTTAAGTCTACCAGTGCCATTTCGTTTATTCCTGAGTTGCCGCCGCGCTATTCAGTCGCGCTCGGACGCTGAAAGTAAGTCGCCATATTTAGTTGGAGCGTCACGAGCGACCCGCGCGTGCCCGACCCCGCAGCTCCGCCGCCGCCGGCTTCCGCCGACACGGGAGCGTTATTCTGAGTCGCACGCTGAAGTTCGACTTCATTGATAACTACAAACTGCTTGCTTCGCTCGACGTCACGAATGAAGTGACGCACGTTCTGATATTCCCCCTCGACCGTCACCATCACCGCGATGCCCGGATAGAAACTCTGCCACTTCGTAACCACGGTCTTACCGGAATTCGACTTCGCTCCCGCGGGATCGAGCTGCGTATAAGTCGGGCCCGACGTGTTGCGCACATTGTTCTTCACGATGAGTTGATTCAACTCTGAGTACAAGACCATGCGACCCTCGTCGACGGGCATGAGGTGTTCACTCTCAAACTTGTTCAAGCTCGCCGCGGCGCGGTCAACCGTCTGTTGCGTGGTCTGGTCCTTTTGAAAAACACTGCCGAGTGTTTGCAAATTGGTCTGCAATTGCTTCAGCTCCGTGTTCAATGAAGCCAGACGAGAACGAACGGGCACGAGGAAATACACGTAACTCAGGAGGACGAGCACCAGCACGAAGCAACTGCCAGCGAGTGCGACAACTTCCGCAACGCCGAACATCTTGCCGCGACGTGAAGCCAGAAACTCACTCACTCGCAGCTGATAACCAGCCCGGCGAGGTTCAGCCTGCACTTCGGCGCTCATCTTGAAACCTCGCTTCCTTTGCTGCCAGCCTCAACTTCCGCCACGTTCTCCGATGAATAACCGGCACGGGCGCGGTAAACCACTGCGAGTTCGTATTCGGTTCCCGCCTCGCCACGACCTTTCGCGAGGTTCTGGTTATGAATCTCGGCGTAGAAAACGCCGTCCTGTTGCCATGTCTTGAGCAGGTCGCTCATCGTTGTGGGGTTCTTCGTAAACAAGGCCATGTCGAGTTGCGCAATCGTCTGGTCACCTTGCCGGTTTATGTCGCGCACCGCGATGCGGGTAACCTTGACGTTCGGCGGCAACGCCGACTCGAGATCAGCCAACAATCGCGACCAGGAAAACGCCTTGCGATCGACGAGTTGGTGAGCGGCCGGTATCGCCTGCTGCTGCTCTGGAGTAAATGATTGCTTCACTTCGTTTGCGGCGTCGAGCAGGATGTGTTCACGTTGTTTGAGCTGCGTGATCTGTCCCTCGACGAGCGCGGTCTCTCTTCTGGTGTTCGTCGTGAGTTGCACGACGACGAGCAGGCCGATCAGCGACACAAAAAGAATGATCACCGTGAGAGTCCACGGCACAATGCGATTACTAAATGGTCTTGAGGCCAGGTTAAGACTGTTATTCACTGGAGAAAACCTCTTTGCGAGCCTACCGGCAGGCCAAACTTGTGAAAGAATACACGGCCTGTGGAAATAATCGCAAACCCGGAGAATCTACACGCACTGAGATGCTATTCGTTTCCGAAATGATTGTTGTCCGCAGATTACGCATATCGGGCAGATCGGGAGCTTGTGGCTCGTCGCGTCTTCCTCCTATAATCGCCAATTCAATTTAACTTTGTTTAGTCTCCGTATCGTTATGGAAGTACACTCATCGCAAAAACCCTCCGCAGGGACGTGTTGCGACTCAGTTGACACGGGCTCGATCCAACGGGTTGCAGTTGCTCATTTACCTACGGAATGGGGCGAATTTCAGATTGCCGCATACCGCTCACGCACCAGCGAGGAAGAATTCGTTGTCCTCTTTAAAGGAGAAATGCGCCGCGACGTTCCAACACTGGTGCGCATCCACTCTCAATGCCTGACCGGCGACGTGTTTGGCTCGACTAAATGCGACTGCGGCCGCCAGCTTCATCGCACGATGCAGATGATCCAGCAGGAAGGCCGGGGCGCAATCGTCTACCAGCAGCAGGAGGGTCGCGGCATCGGCATCGTCAACAAGATTCGCGCGTACGCGCTCCAGGATCAGGGCGCCGACACCGTTGAAGCGAACGAGCAGCTTGGTCTTGCCGTGGATTTGAGAGATTACCGGCAGTGTGCGGAAATCCTGTTCGACCTCGGACTTTGCCAGGTGAAGGTGATCTCTAACAATCCGCTGAAGCTGCGGGCAATTGAAGAAGCGGGCTTGAAGATTGTGGAACGAGTCTCGATCGAGGTCGACTCAACTGAAGACGCCGCGGAGTACCTGCGCACCAAGAAAGAGAAGCTGGGTCACTTACTCGAACTCAAGGGCGATTAAACCGCGGCATCCGTGATTAAAACTATTGGTTTTTGTCTCTGAGTTCTTTGATGGTGCCCTTGATCTTCTCAGCGTCAGCCGCCTTCGGATCAAGTTTCAGATATTTCTCCAACTCGTCCGCCGCCTCCTTCGGTTTCTGCGACATCCACAAGCCACCCAGATACTTGTGCGCGAGCGCCAGGTTTTCACCGCCATTAGCGATCGTAGCCTCAAACTCCGGTACGGCTTCCGAATAGCGTTTGACACTGATCAGCGTCAATCCCAGATAGTAATGCGCGGAGGGACCAGCACTCTTCAACTCCAGTGCCTTGCGCAAGTGTGTCTCAGCATCTTCAAACTTCTTTTTGTTGAACGCGACGATGCCGAGATTCAAATGTGCATGGGGATCGGCGGGCTTGAGTTTCACCAATGCTTCATACGTGTCACCCGCTTTGTCCCACTGCTTCAGGATCAGGTACTGCGCGCCGAGCTCGTTTAGCGCGATGGGAAAGTTTGGATACGCCGTCACCGCAGCACTGAGCGACTCAGCCGCAGCCTTCGCATCGCCTTTGTGCGCCGCTGCTGTGCCCTTTTGATAAAAATTCAGGGCGTTCGACGGGACTCCTGCAAAAAGCGGATTCGAGGAATCGACCTTCGGCTGCAGTTGAATCGAAACCTGAACGACTTTACTCGTTCCCTGATAGATGCCGACGGATTCGCGCGCCTTTTCAAACTCCGGCCCAGCATCAACCACCACAGTGTAGTTTCCGGGCACAAGGCCATTGAAACGGAAAACCCCATCCTGATCCGGGACCGCAGTATTGCCGCCGCCAAATGCACTCGCGCTATCAAGACTCACTTTGATAGTGCGCCCACTGGCAGTCTGTCCGGACGGAAAATAAATTCGGCCCTGGAGCATGACGTTGCCTTCACCGCTCGGCAGTCCGCCGTTGCGCGAAGCGCCTGGGGCCTGTGCGTGTGCGGCGACGGCCGCTGAAGCAATCAGTGCTACGTACAAAAGTAACGACCCAACTCTATTTAGGTTCATTGATGAAGTGCTGTCCTTTCTTATATGGCTAGTTAGTCTTGCTACGACCGCTTAGATCTTTGATCGTTGCGCGCACGCGGTCAGCATCGGGCGCATTCGGCGTGAACTGGAGATATTTCTCGAGCTGCTCGATCGCGTGCGGATAGTCCTGTTTTCGCCAGTAGAGTCCGCCGAGATAGTAATTCGCCATACCGAGTTGTGCCGCATTGGCTTTCGTGGCAGTAAACAACTCTTTCTCGGATTCTTCAAACTTACTCTGCCGGAGCAATGCGATGCCGAGATACATGTGCGCAGTCGCGGAGTTGATGTTCTGCTTCAACGCCACACGCAATTGCTCTTCACCCTGCGCAAACTGTTTTGCTTCGAGCAGAGCGATGCCGAGATTCAAGCGCGACGCGAAGGCATCGGGGTCGAGCCTGCATGCTTCCCTGAGAGCCTCGATAGCCTTGTTGATCTGGCGCAGCTTCAGATACTGCACACCCAGTTCGTTGAATGCGAGCGGAAAGTTCGGGTAAAGCGTCACTGCCTGTCTTAGGCTATCCGCTGCTTTCGCAGCGTCGTCAGCACGTGATTGCTCCACGCCTCTTTCGTAAAACTTACGCGCCTTTTCCGGCACTGCGGCGAGGGCGGCATTCACCACGCCCGGCTTTCCGATTGCGCTGTTGGGTTTCAACTGAAGGTGCACCATCACTGTGAACCTTCGCGACGTCGGCGGCAGCCGAGCTCCGACGCGCGAAAGATTCAAATCGCTATCGATGTAAACACCTTCACGCGCGATTTCATACTCGTCGCCCGCGTTGATGACGACTGTGTAGCTGCCGGGCGCCAAGCCTGAAAATTGGAACGACCCGCTCGAGTCTGGAATAACCTGCAGGTCTCCGTACTGGAGCGAGGTTAACTTCACGACGATGGTTCCCTCGGCTTTGCGTCCTGAGGGAAAGAAGATGTAACCCTGAATGACGTGATTTCCGCCGGTACCGCTCGACGATCTGCCACTCCCCTGCGCGTTCGCGCTGGGAGCTAAGAGAAGCATGCCAAGGGTAATGAACAGGAGTCGGGTAGAGAGAGTGTGGAGGGACAACTTACATGGCATGGAGACCTCCTTGACTGTCCTGGATAAGTCAGATTTAACTCCCGTCACGCGGGAAAGATCAAGTCAGAAATTCGCTTGTAAATCATGACAATCCTGAAATCCTGTAAGACGTTTACAGGATTGCACGATTCGCAGGATTTACCGATTAATCGGAAAACAAATTGGGGAGAGGGCCGTTGGCGCCTCTCCCCTCACCCGCAATGGCTTTCGCCAAAAGACGGAAGTTAGTGTGTTAGAACGTGAACTTGGCGCCAAATCGGAATGACGAAGGAGCCTGAACCAGCAAGGCCGATCCGAAGAACGGATTTCTTGTGTTCGGTACTCCAGCGACGCCGCTGGTGATCTCAAAGGTCTGATCGAGGGTAACAGCACGCTGGCTATTGAAGACGTTGAACCAGTCTCCAGTCAGTCGCAACTCTTTACCTTCACCAACCTTGATCGGGTAGTAAGCACCCAGGTCCAGATTCATCGTGGTCGGCGTGCGGTTGCTACCGATGCTCTCCACAACGTTCGGGAAACCCGGCTCAGACGCTGACACGGTCGGAACGATCGCGGTTCCGCGCGGTACGGCAAAGCCTTCGTTGTTGCCATAGATGGGATGCGGAATCAGGCTGTTGAACGGCACGCCAGATTGCGCATAGAAGTTTCCGCTGACCAGGAGTTTGAACGGCGTGCGATAGCTGCCGTTGAACTTGAACTGGTGCGGACGATCATTCGGCAAACGTCCATAGGTGTTATCGAGCAAGCTCTGCAGGTCGAACAACGAAGTGATGTTCGGGTCAGACTGCCCGTTGTCGTTTCGGAACAGGCCCTCGTAGTTTCCGATCAAGCTCGAGTAAACGTAGGAGGCGATGAACTGATAGTTATGCGTAAATCGCTTCGTGGCGCTGAACTCGATAGCGCGATAGAAACGCTGAGCACGGCCAAAGCACCGCGGAGCGCGCGGAGGATCCGTTGTCGGATCGCCGTCGCAGGCTCTTTGTTCCGTGGTGCCTGGGCCAAGACGGCCGGGGTTGAAGATGAAGTACGTGTCGCCGTCGTCGAATGAACCGTCTTCGATAACGTTGACCATCGCACGGTAGATACCGCGACTTCCGAGCGTGATGTCTTTGCCGACTTCATACTCGGCGCCAAACGTGTACTCACGAATGCTCTGCGGCTTCAGACCGGCGTCCGGCGGTGTCGCATCGGAACCCAGGTTAGTGGATCCAGTGCTGACGCCCGGAAGGATCAAAGCGCCTGATGGTGCATTGAGTCTGTCGACGTTGAAGTTCTTGTCCGTTTGCACGTCGCCGCCGCCTGCGCGGACGTTGACGTCGAGCGGCACGGGAGCTTCGATGAACTGCGCGTAGTTAGCGAAGATTTTGCCACGGCCTTTTCCGGTGAAATCCCAGATGAAGCCGAAACGCGGCGCAGCGTTGTCGTCGAAGTTGTTGAATTTCAGGTAGCTGTTGTCGTTACCATACGACTGCTGGTAATCCCAACGAATACCGTAGCTGAGCTGGAAGTTCTTGGCGAATTTCCAATCGTCACCGACGTAGAAGCTCTCCACGTTCGTATACGTCGAGCCAACGAGCTCGAAGTCACGTACACGCGTGGTGTTTCTGAGCAGGAACGGGGTGCCGAAAGCTTGAGCAGTAGTAATCGTTGTCGCGGTGGGATTCACGGTCAACCCCAACGCGGCCAAAGTTGCGGCCGGAATGGCCTGAGCGCGAACAACACCCGCAGTGCTCGGGCAGGTAATCTGCGAACTGATAACCGTGCAGACCAGCCAGTTATTGGTAATACGTGATCCGTTGGTCACGTTGGACGCACCATTCGTCGGCGATAAAACCGAGGTGTTTCCACTGGTCCCGCTGAAATTCAACTGGCCTGGCGTGAACCCATAGGTAATCGCCGGACCACTCGAAAGAGTGTTGATGTTGTAATCGTTTCGGTTGAACTCAAAACCCCACTTGATCGTGTGGCTGCCCCAGAGGATGTTCTGCATGTGTGCGCTGAGTTCGTACCGGTTGCGATCCTGGTTCGTGTACAAACCGAATCCTGGACCACGAGTGAAGTTGCGCTGCAACGAACCGCCGCGGCCGTCGACGAAGTCAATGAATCCAGTTCCGACGCACAGGCTGCGTGGATCTACGTGACCATTGTCGTTCGGATTTGGATTGCTGGGACAGACAGCGAGGTTATTAGCGTAAACGCCGGTTGAAACTGGCGCCAGCACTGAACCACCCTTCAACACCGCGAAGTTATCGGTGATGAGTGATTTGTCGATAGCGCGTGGAATCGTATTCGATCTTTGGAAGTGCATACCGCCCGAAAACTCAGCGATGAAGTTGTTCGTGATCGTTGAGTTGAGACGGAAAGCGTAGTTGTGTCCGCCAGTTTCCTGGCGTCCTTCGAACGCGGTGGTATCGTCACCGAAACCGCTGATGTTCTGAAGCGCCAAAATGTTGGAAGCCAGAAAACCATCGATCTTGGTGAAGTCACCGAACGTCGAAGCGGTGAACGTGTTTTTCGTATTGATTGCCCAGGTGATCTTGCCGGCGTAGAACGGAATCGTTACGTCGTTCTGCACGGGCGCGTGGAACGTCTGGGTCAAATAGTAGTTCTTGCGTTTCTGTGGATTGAAGGCGCCGAAGAACCACAGTTTGTCTTTCACAATCGGGCCACCGATGTCACCACCGACGTCAGCTTCTGAGAAGCCATTGAACGCCGAGCCGGTGAACGGGAAGTTCTTCACTTCGCGCACCAGGCCTTTGGTAGTTCCGTAGCCGAAAATGTCGCCGTGAAATTCATTGCCACCACTCTTGGTGATGACGTTGAAAATACCGCCGGTCGATTTTCCGTATTCCGGACCATAAGCACCGGTCTTGATTTCAACTTCCTGCACAAACTCGAACGGAAGGTTCGCACCTGAACCGCCGAAAGCCGGGTCAGAGGTGTTTACACCGTCGAGAATGTAGTTGTTTTCCGGACCAGACGAACCGCCCACCGAAGGATCTCGGTCGCGGCCGGTCGCATCGCGGAGACCTGAACGCGTAACGGTCGGAGCGATCGTGTAGAGGCCCTGCACCGTGCGCTGTGTTGGGAAGTTTGAAAACTGATCAGACGAGACGTTCGACCCGGAGGTGTTGTTGCTAACGTCTACAGCAGCGCCGGCCGTGTCGGTAATCGTCACACTGGCTTGCGCGCCTGCGGGTTGAAGTTGAATCTCGACTGACGAGTTTCGGGAAAGATTTACTTCAACATCGTTCTTCTCATACTTGGCAAATCCCTTAGAAGCTTCAACTGAAACAGCATATCTTCCCGGAGGAAGATTCAGGATCTTGAAACGGCCACTATCATCAGTGGTAGCCGTCTGAGCCGAAATCAGGTTTGGACTGGTGACCCTGACCGCGACTCCCGGAACGGCAGCACCGGTGGTGTCGGTGACCGATCCTTCTATTGACCCTGTCGTCGACGTCTGTGCGAACACGCTGCCAGCAAACAGCGCAAAGCACATCAGAAGCGCAGACAGAGCAATGAACTTAAAAACATTCTTCATTTTCTACTTTCCTTTCTTGAACTAGACAAAGGTGCTGCCCCCTCCTGTGAAAAATCTCCCTTTTTTGTTGGCAGCACGAAGAATTCCAATACGAGCGGCTAAAAAGAGGCCTCGTCGGGCCGCTGTTTTGGCAAGCCGCATGCCCACGTGGCATTTTGGACGTTTCTTTAAGGTTTCGGAGATTAATCACGGCGTGGTCAGGTCGGTCCAACGCGTTCAAATCCAAAAAAATGGGAAAATCCAGAAATTTCAACCGGATGCGAGGATAGACCGCCTGGGATGCAAGTCGTTTGTAATATTTAGGGTGAATGCGCCTGTCTGTTAATATTCGCGCAATGCCTGAACGCATCTATCGCGATCCAGTTCACAACATCATCCGTCTGCAAACTGATTCTGATGAAGGCGAGTTGATGATGCGCCTGATCGATGCCGCGGAGTTTCAGCGTCTGCGGCGCATCAAGCAACTCGGTCTTGGTCTCTTCACGTATCAGGGCGCCGAACACTCACGCTTCACTCATTCTCTCGGCGCATTTCATCTCATGACGCGCGTGCTCGATCGCTTGAGTGAAACTTATGCAATCGATCCCGAAGATCGAGTCGCTGCTCGCGCCGCCGCTTTGCTTCATGACGTGGGCCACGGTTCTTTCTCACACGTGATGGAGAAGGTGCTCAACTTTCATCACGAACGTTGGACCGTGCAAGTGATTCTCGACGAGCACTCTGAAATCGGAACGCTGTTGCGCTCTCACTCGCGTGACCTGCCTCGTAAAGTCGCATCGATCATCGAAGGGAAATTTCAACCGGCAGCATTGGCCCAACTCGTCTCATCACAACTCGACGTCGACAGGATGGACTATCTGCTCCGCGACTCGCTGATGACCGGCGCGAAGTACGGGATCTACGATCTCGAGTGGATCATCAACGCGCTCGCGATCGACGAAGCATCGGATCGCGTTTACGTGCAGGCACGCGGCATCTACGCGGTCGAGGAATATCTGCAAGCTCGTTATTACATGTTTCGCCAGGTCTACTTTCACCGCACGCTGCGATCGGCAGAGGCTGTGCTGCGTTCAATCATGCGACGTGCGCTGGAACTGCTGGGCCAGGGCAAAGAAGTGTGGCATGCGCCCGGAACTGCTTTCGAGAAAATACTGCGACGCGAAGAGCTAAGTGTTAGCGACCACATGCAGATTGACGATTCGGATTTCGTGTTTCATATCAAGCAGTGGCAAAACTCGAGCGATGCGATCCTGAGGGATCTGAGTCGGCGCTTCATTTCGCGACGAATGTTCAAAGCGATCGATCTCGATATGCCGGTGGACCAGAAGACTGAGTTCCTGAACTCCGCGCGCCAGGCGGTCGCGCGCGCCGGTTTCGATCCGGATTATTACTTCATCGAGGATCGCGCCAGCGACGTGCCTTATTACGGCTATTACGAAACGGAAAAAGCGGAACCGAAGACACACATCTACGTGGAGAGCGGTTATGCGTCGCCAGAGATTCGAGAGATCAGCGAGGTCAGTAACGTAGTGCGGGGACTGCAACACGCGTACGAGCTTCATCGAGTGTGTTTCCCTGCCGAAGTGAAGAACGACGTTTACGACCTGTATCACCGTGGTAACCACAAAGAGGCACAAAAAGCACAGGTGTAAGATGGCGCGAGTGTTCATCGTAGCTTTGCTCGTGCTTTTTGTGGCTAACACCCACGCGCAGACAAAGCAGCCTCCGGTTCTGAGCGTCCTCGACTTCGGCTCGACTGCGATCGCAAAACAAGCGACCGACACACTGCGTAGTAAACTCCGTGCGACTGGCGACATGTTGATTGCAGATCCCGATCTGAGTCGTGCGGCGGCGAAAGGAATCGGCTACGCGGGCTCTTTGAACCTGACAGTCAGCGAAGCACGTGATCTCGGCGCCGCGTTAGCTACTGAATTTTATATTCTCGGCGACGCGCAAACGCTGCGACGCTCCTCTTTCGAGTCGCCCGTTTATTACGAGTCGTATTGTTCGATCTTTTTGGTGAGCGCGCGCACGGGCCGTCTAATATTATGGGAGCGCCCCAGCTTCGAAGCGCCGGAAGCAACCAATGCGGAAGCAAAGTTGTCACAATATCTCTCGGACGATGCCTTTGCGCGGCGTTTGACCAGCGTAATCAAGAAGAGTCACGAAGACGAGCGTGTGCAACGAACAGTTTTGACAGCTGGCGCGGAAGCCGTAATCGACGAAGCACCCGACGACGAAAAAGCTGCTGAAGCTCAGGGCGTTCGCGCGCCGCGGCCTTATCGAAGGTTCCGACCGGAATACCCGCAGACCGCTGCTCGCGCCGATGTTGAAGCCACTGTGGACGTGATTGTCGACGTCGGGGCGGACGGCGAAGTTGGTGACGTTCAAATTGCT
>DATNDM010000087.1:0-9857 GCA_035553235.1 Pyrinomonadaceae bacterium
AAAATTCAGCGCGCCGAGGTTCGGCAACTCAAACCGCTCCACGTCACCATGAACGATACCTGTGAAATGCTGCTTCACACGATCAGCCGTAACCTCACGCACGAGGATCGGATAAAACTCATCCTTCAACGCAATCAATCCAACGTTCGCCGTATCGCCCTTATCACCCGAACGCGCGTGGGCCAGTTCTGTTAGTTTTACTTTCATCTACGCTTCCAGTACCTCGACAGCGGGCGTGATCTCCTCTTTCGGGATCAGCGCCGGCCAGTAAGCAACGATCTCCTCAACCTTCGGCCGTCCACCCGCAAATCCAGTCACCGCTGGTGGACCAGTCAGGATCAACGGCGCAATCTCTTTCGTGAACCGTTCAACCGCACTCCGATCCTGACCACGCACTCCAACCCGCAGCTGCACTTCCGGAATATCCGCACTCGGCCGTCCCGCGAGTGGACCATGCGTCGCATTCACACCCACAAACTCCGTCAACACCTGCTCAAACTGTAACCCCAGCCGATTCAGTCGACTTCGCAAAATGCGATCCGCCGCCTGTGCTTTGTCATAAGCATCCGGCCACGCATAGACCAACGTTCCGACAGCCTTAAACCCGGCAGAATAACTGATCGAAACTTTGAGAAACTCCGTCGCCGGCCTTCCCTCAATGCCAAACACACGCACCCGATCACGACCCTCATACTCCAAATGAATCGTGGTGAAGTCGGCAACGCAATCCGGCGTGATGTACTCGTGCGGATCACCCATCTCGTAAACGAGCTGCTCTTTGATTCCCGGAATGATGATCCAGCCGCCGGTTCGCTCGTGTTTGGTGACGACGAACGTTCCATCCGGCGACGCTTCGACAATCGGAAAGCCAACGTCGGCGAGATTC
Organism: Pyrinomonadaceae bacterium; assembly: GCA_035553235.1. Lineage (GTDB taxonomy): Bacteria > Acidobacteriota > Blastocatellia > Pyrinomonadales > Pyrinomonadaceae > PSRF01. Next base: position 887 of record DATNDM010000087.1, read on the forward strand.
GGAATGCTGCGCCACTCGTACTGACAATTGCCACCCGAAGCCTGTGCGCCGCACTCAATGATGTGCCCCGCAATCGTTCCCGACGCCAGCCGGTTCCAATCGTTGTTGGCCCAGCCGAACTCATGAATCAATGGCGCGAGCGTCAAACCAGTATCAGTGGCGCGACCTGTGATAACGATCTGCGCGCCCTGATTCAACGCCTCGACGATTGGCCACGCACCGAGATAAGCATTCGCGCTCTGAATCTTGTCGCGCACGGTCGAAAGCGGCTCGCCAGTGTCCATGTTGCGCAACTCGATGCCGCGTGAAAGCAATTCATCGAGTCGCGACATGATGTCGTCACCAGTGACGATCCCAATGCGAACCTTGCCGCCGAAGCCAAGCTCGCGGGCGACTTCAATTACTGCATTCGCGCAACCACGAACGTTAACGCCGCCCGCATTAGCAGTGACTTTGATAGCACGCTCAACGCACGTTGGCAGAATCCGGCGCACGAGCGGCACGAAATCTTTCGCGTAACCCGCGTTCGGATCGCGTGCTTTCTGTTTCTGCATGATCGACATCGTCACTTCCGCGAGATAGTCGAGCATCAGGTAATCGATTGGACCGCCTTCCACCTGGCGAACGGGTGCGTCGAGCAGGTCTCCCCAAAAGCCTTGTCCGGCTGCAATGCGTACTTTTTCTTTCATGAAGGAAGGATGTTGCCACAAAAAGGCACAAAAAGCACAAAGGACAAATCCAAGTTAAGACTTGAACTCATCCTTTATGCTTTTGTGCCTCTTTGTGGCTAACTCTATATCCGAGGACTCGGGCTGGGACTCGGAGTCGGGCTCGGCATTGGCTCACTCGGCGACGGTGCCGGTCGTGGGCTGCCGCTCGGACTCGGATTCGGTTCAGGACTCGACTCCGGACTCGGACTCACAGTCGGGCTCGGTGATGGACTCTGACTCGGCATCGTGCTCGGCGTCGTGGTTGACGGATTCGAAACTTCCGTTCCCGTGGCCGTTGGCGTCGGCGCCTTTCCCGTGCTCGCCGTGGTCTTCGACGTTGTAAACATACACTGCGAGGTGGCGCCAGCAACCGGGCTCAGCGTCAGCTTATTGCCGCTCTTCTTACCGCGAAACGACATCACCGGCGAACCGGCTCCCGACATTTGCAGCGCTACGGCGGTATATCCTCTCGTCCGCGAAGCGATGATCCGACCACTCTTGCCGTCGGCGGTCGTAAATTGGTCGCCAGTGATCGTCAGCGTAGTCGGGCCGCTTAGACCGCCAGCGTCGCAATTCGTAAACGTTCCCGTATAAGTTCCGGAAAGGTCTACCTGCGTTGTTTGCATTGTTGTCCGCGGCTGCGTTTGCGTTTGAGTCGTGGTGGTTGGAGTTTGTTGTGGCGTCGTCGGATCCTGGGCTCTGAGTGCCCAAAACCCGCCGATCGCCAGGAAAGTCCCCAGCATTACTAACAAGAACATTTGTCTAACCATAAACTTCCTCCCATGTTCGTTCTTGCGCACCTAATCGGCGCACTTCGACACTCATTTCGCAGGGGTTTTAACTACAAGAAGGAGGGGACGCTGATTTTGTACCACTGAGAGCGTCAAATCTCAACTAAATTGACATTTCGCCATCCACACATCACACAGATGTCATAAACGCACTCCATTCTGACGATAAGAATCGAAATTATCGACTTTCTCTCTTGGTTTCTTTGTGGTAAACATCTTTTGCGTACAACCCAAACTAACCGCCGAGGAGCCAATGCGACCAATCAATCCCATTCGCCCAATCTCCGCCTTCGTTTGCACGCTTTTACTTACGTTTCTGCTGACTAGCTGCCAGCCTCGATCTTCAGGCACGAATTCCGCAGGCGCCGGTACAAAGCACAAGCTCGCTTTCGTGACGAACAATGCTTCCGACTTCTGGACGATCGCGCGCAAAGGCACCGAGAAAGCGGCGAAAGACATTCCGAGTATCGAAGTCGAATTCCGAATTCCGTCCGATGGCACGGCGGCCGAGCAACAGCGCGTGATTGACGACCTGCTCGCAAAAGGCATTCAGGGTATCGCCATCAGCCCGGTCGATCCGAAAAACCAAACTCAGATGCTGAATCGCGCGGCGAGTCAAACGCTCGTCGTGACGCAGGACAGCGACGCTCCGGAAAGCAATCGCGTTTGTTATATCGGTACTGATAACGTCGAAGCCGGACGACAGGCTGGTCAACTCGTCAAAGAAGCGCTGCCGAACGGCGGCAAAATCATGGTGTTCGTCGGTGTGCTCGATGCGGCGAACGCACAGCAACGGTATCAGGGTTTGAAGGAAGCGCTGGCTGGATCGAATGTGTCGATCATCGACGTGCGCACAGACAACACCGATCTGGTTCGCGCCAAAGCCAATGCAGCCGACTCACTCGTTAATTATCCTGATCTCGCTGGAATGGTCGGACTGTGGGCTTACAATGGACCAGCGATCCTCTCGGCGGTAAAACAAGCAAACAAGATTGACAAGGTGAAGATTATTGCTTTCGACGAGCAGGACGAAACGTTGAGCGGGATCAAAGACGGCTCGATTTACGCCACCGTCGTGCAGCAGCCGTTCGAGTTTGGCTATCGCTCGATGGAACTGATGTCGAAGATCCTCAACGGCGACAAGTCGGGAATCCCGCCGAGCAAACAGATCTTCGTACCGACGAAAGCGATCAAGAAAGACAACGTCGAACAGTTCACAAAAGATCTGAACGTGCTCCGGGGACGAAGCTAACCTGTGGCAGGAAACGCCCCAATCCTCGAAATGGAGGGAATCAGCAAACGATTCCCAGGGGTTGTTGCGCTCGACAACGTGAGCCTGACAGTCGGCGCGGGTGAGATCGTCGCCTTAATCGGCGAGAACGGCGCCGGCAAATCGACGCTGATGAAGATCCTCGGCGGCGCGATCTCACGCGATACCGGCTCGATCAAAATCGACGGACAGCCTGTCGAAATCCGCTCACCAAACGAGGCCAGCGCGCTCCGCATCGAGTTTATTCATCAGGAGCTCAGCGTCCTCGAGAATCTCGACGTCGCCGCGAACATCTTTCTGCATCGCGAGCCCACCATCGGCGGCCCGTTGAAGCTGATCGATCGCAAACGAGTCTATCGCGAGTCAGACGCGATTCTGCGGAAGGTTGGTCTCGACATTCCGAGTCGCACGCCGACTGGTCAACTTTCAATCGCACAACAGCAACTCGTCGAGATCGCGCGGGCGCTCAGTGCCGGAGCACGCATCATCATCATGGACGAGCCGACGTCGAGTTTGACGCTCACTGAAACGCGGCGACTGCTCGAGCTCGTGAAAGACCTCAAAGCCGAGAACGTCAGCATCATCTACATTTCGCACCGCATGCATGAAGTCATCGAGGTCGCGGATCGTGCGGTGGTGTTGCGTGACGGAAAAAACGCGGGCGAGATTCCGCGCGGCGAGATCACTCACGAGCGCATGGTGCGAATGATGGTCGGCCGCGATCTGAAAGACTTCTTCAAAGGCGAGCGAGTGGAACAGCACGTCGAGCACGACGGCGGTTTCGAAGTGCGACGACTGCGCACGTTGCGGTATCCGAATCAGTTGATTTCGTTCGACGTTGCGAAGGGCGAAGTGCTCGGGTTTGCCGGACTCGTCGGTGCCGGTCGATCGGAAGTAGCGCGGGCGATTTTTGGCGTCGAGGAAGCCCTGGAAGCCGAAGTCACACTCAACGGCCGGGCGTTGCAAATCCGCGATGCACAGGACGCGATCACGCACGGCATTTATCTCGTGCCCGAGGATCGACGTCTGTCCGGGCTCATTGTCGATTTCAACATACGGGAGAACATCACGCTGCCGAATCTCGAGAGTTATTCGTCGGCGAAGATCATCGATCGCGCCAAAGAATCAAAAGCCGCACTCGAGGCGTGCAAGGCAATCAATATCAAGACGCCGTCGCCGGAGATGCGAGCGGCGAATCTGAGTGGCGGCAACCAGCAGAAGGTGGTGCTGGCGAAGTGGCTGACGTTTGCGCCGCGCGTGTTGATGTTTGACGAGCCGACGCGCGGGATCGACGTTGGCGCCAAAGCGGAGATCTATCAACTGATTCGCAATCTCGCGGCGGAAGGCGTAGCAGTGATCGTGATCAGTAGTGAGATGGAAGAGGTGCTCGGCATCAGCGACCGCATTGCAGTGATGCACGAAGGACGGCTCACCGGAGTTCTCGACCGCGCGCAGTTCAGTGAAGAAGCCGTCATGCGCCTTGCGACGGGAACAGAAAATTTAGCCGCGGATTTACGCGAATAAACGCTGATCTGCGTTCATCCGCGAAGATCCGCGGCTAATACTATGAGGACTTATGAAAAAAGAGCTTGGCATCTTTGTTCTGCTAATCGTTCTCTGCATCATCGTCTCGATCGTCAACCCGAATTTCCTGCTTCCGATTAACCTGCAAAACCTCGCGCGACAGATCGGCGCGTTCGGAATCTTCAGTATCGGGCTGGGTTTGGTGATCATCACGGGCGGCATCGAACTGTCAGTCGGTTCGATGATGGCGCTGCTCGGCGTGCTGCTGTCGATGATGCTGACCGAGTGGCACTTCGGTGTGATCCTGTCAGTGCTGGCTTGCGTCGGGATCGCGATGGCGCTGACCTTTGGACACGGCCTGCTGATCACACGTCTGAACATGCAACCATTCATCGTCACACTCTGCGGCCTGCTCTTTTATCGGGGCCTCGCGCGCTTCATCACGAACGATGAAACGAAAGGGTTCGGCACGGCTGAAGGTCTGGATTTCCTTCGTTACCTCGCCAATGGAAATCTAGCCGGCATACCGATGCCGTTTGTGTTGCTGTTGATCGTTGCTGCGATCACCTGGATCGCGCTGCATCGCTCCGTTTACGGCCGTTACCTGTTCGCCACCGGACGCAACGCCGAAGCAGCGCGTTACGCGGGCATCAGCACGAAGTGGATCGTGACGCTGACTTACGTGATTGCCGGAGCGCTGACCGCGATCTCGGGGATCATCTTCGCCTTTTATACAAACTCGGTCTCGCCGGCCAATCACGGTAATGCTTACGAACTCTACGGCATCGCCGCCGCGGTGCTGGGCGGCTGTTCGTTGCGTGGCGGCGAGGGTTCTGTGGTCGGCGTCCTGATCGGCACGGCACTGCTTCAGGTGCTGCGCAACCTCGTGAACCTGCTCGGCATTCCGAGTTCGCTGGACTTCGCTGTCATGGGCGCGGTGATTTTGCTCGGCGTGATGGCGGACCAGATTTTCACTGAGCGCCGTAATCGCCGGCAGGTCGCCCAGATGCGTGAAACAACGGCCAGTTAAGTTAATGGAGAATTTAATGAACCTTCGAAGAATTTCGCTTGTCTTAATTCTACTTCTCGCCACCGCGGTGGCCGTCGACGCCCAGGTCACGAAGCAGCCGTTCGGCAAAACGCCTGACGGTCAACAAATCGATCTTTACACACTTCGCAATGCGCACGGCGTCGAAGCAAAGATCATGAATTACGGCGCCATCGTCACGTCGCTCAAAGTTCCGGATCGCAATGGAAAGTTTGACGACGTCGTACTCGGCTTCAGCGATTTCGACAGTTACTTGAAGAACGATCCATACTTCGGCGCGATCGTCGGACGCTACGGCAACCGCATAGCCAAAGGTCGTTTTACGTTGAACGGCGTCGAATACAAACTCGCCACAAACAACGGTGAGAACCATCTCCACGGCGGCATCAAGGGTTTCGATAAAGTCGTCTGGACCGCCCACCAGCTAACGACGAAAGCGGGACCGGCCGTCGCTCTGACTTATCTCAGCAAAGACGGCGAAGAAGGCTATCCGGGCAACCTGACTGCGAACGTTGTCTACACGCTCACCAACAACGACGAACTCAAGATCGACTACACCGTCACAACCGACAAAGACACGGTTCATAATCTAACGCACCACTCGTACTTCAATCTCGCCGGCGAAGGTAATGGCGACATTCTCAATCACGTCGTTACGATCAACGCGAACCGTTTCGTGCCGACTGATGCCGGGTCGATACCGACGGGCGAGCTGAAGAGCGTAGCGGGCACGCCGTTCGATTTTTTGAAGCCGATGGCGATTGGCGCTCGGATCAATCAGGACGATGAGCAGTTGAAGTTCGGTAATGGATACGATCACACGTGGGTGATCAATGGGCGCCCGGGAGTGATGCGATTCGCGGCGACTGCCTACGATGCGACCTCAGGTCGCGTCATGCAGGTGTGGACCACCGAGCCCGGCGTGCAGTTTTATACGGGAAACTTTTTGGATGGAACGAAGACGGGCAAATCCGGGAAGGCTTATGAGCGGCGGAATGGTTTCTGTTTCGAGACGCAGCACTATCCCGACTCGCCGAACCATCCATCGTTCCCAACGACGACGCTGAAGAAGGGACAGACGTACAAATCCACGACGATCTACAGGTTCAGCACCAAACGTTAGACCCGTTTCATCCACAGATTACGCAGATTGCACAGAAACAAGTCTGCGTAATCTGCGGACGCTTTACAACGGCAATCTTAACCGCGCCTCACAACCACGAAGCTCCTGCCGATTCTCCAACGTCAACGTCCCACCGTGCGCTTCGGCAATCTGTCGCGACAAAACCAACCCAATCCCCGATCCCTGCGCCTTCGTCGTAAAGAACGGCACAAATAAATTCGCGGTGCTCGCGAGGCCTGGGCCCTCGTCACGCACCCACACTTCCACTTGCCCATTCATCTGCTGCCAGCCGATGTCAACACCCCCGCGCGTTTCCATCGACGCATCAACCGCGTTGCGCACAAGGTTGATCAGCAACTGCTCGAGTTGCACGTCATCCCCCTGGACCACCACATCTGGTCCAGACACTACATTCACCGGCAAACGCGTTTCCAAACGCGCGACGCGCGACACCAGCGCGCCAATCTTCAACGGCCCGAGCCGCGGCGGCGGCAGACGCGCGAGTTTCGAATAGGATTCAACGAAACGCGCGAGCGAATCTGCGCGTGACGAGATCACTGCGAGGCCACGCTGCATGTCCTCGCGCCAGTCTGGCGGTTCCGGTTCCCTTCCGATCAAGTCCGCGAGACTGCCGGCGACCGACTTGATCGGCGCGAGCGAGTTGTTGAGCTCATGGCCCAGCACGCGCAACAGTCGTTGCCACGCCGTGCGCTCCTCTTCACGCAGCGTCTGGCTCAAGTCAGTAAGCACGAGTAATTGGTGTTGCTGCCCGCCTTCACGAAACGTGCTGCGACGAATGTCCCAACGTCCGACGCCGCCCGGAAAAACCATCTGCATCGTTTGCGGCGCGGCGCCGGCGGTCGAGTTGAGACATGCGGACAAGCCAAGCTCCTCGGCAGTGCGTCCCAACAACCGAGCATCCGGTTGGGCCAATAAGCGTTCGCCCGCGCGATTGACGAGTTGCAGACGCTGTTCACCATCGAACGCAAACACCGCAACGTCGATCTCAGCCATCACAGTGCGCAGGAGCGCGGTTGCTTCCATCGCGCCGAGTCGTTGCTCGCGCAAGGTCTGGCCCAGGTCGTTGACTTCGAGCATCACTTCGCCGAGCGCGTCGCCGGTGAGTGCGCGCCGTCCGCGGATCGAGTAGTCGCCCTCACGAATCGCGGCGAGAATGTTCGAGAGTGTTTGCAGCGGGCGAATGATGCGCGTTTTGAGGTTGAAAGAGATGCCGAGCCACAGCAGCACGAGCAGCAGATCGATGGTCCATTGCACTTGCGCCGAGTAGCCGTCGTACCAGAGCAGGAACGCACATAAAGCGACCGCAGGAAACCCGGCCGCGAGGGAGAGCAGAGTGATGCGCCCTTCAAACTTCAGACGACCGCGTTGTAGTTCGGGATCGAGCGAGGAGAACGACGGCGTATGTTTTGGAGGCTTAACGGGCGTACTCACGTGAGCAATTTAGCCACAAAAGGCACAAAATGAACAAAAGGTAAGAAAAGAGCAAGTAAGTTTAGCTCTGTAGTTTAGTTCTGAAGTTTAGCTCTGTAGCTCTGTAGTTCAGTTCTGTAGTTCAGTTCTGTAGTTCGGTTCTGTCAGTTCAGTTCTGTAGTTCAGTTCTGTAGTTCAGTTCTGTAGTTCAGTTCTGTAGTTCAGTTCTGTCAGTTCAGTTCGGAAGTTTAGCTCTGTAGTTCAGTTCTGTAATTTAGTTCTGTTAGTTTAGTACTTGTAGTTTAGTTCTGATCGTCAATCACGCTTGGTTCTTTTGTGCTTTTTGTGGCCGGTCTTGTTTTGTGCCTTTTGTGGCTAAGATCCGAGGCCATATTTCTGCAAACGGCGATACAAAGCGCTGCGGCTGAGACCGAGGGCTTCCGCCGCGCGGTTGGCGTTCCCTTCGAAGCGCGCGAGTGCTTTCTTGATCAACAACCGTTCGGCGTCTTCGAGGCTCATCTCTTCGAGACGGGCTGACAGACGCGCATCGGGCGTCGCTTCGAGGGCGAGATCGAAAGCAGTCACGATGTTCCCCGGACTCATCAACACGGCGCGCTCAACCACGTGGTCCAACTCACGCACGTTGCCCGGCCACAAATGCTGTCGCAACGCATCCACCGCTTCGGGCGTAAAGCCCATGATCGGACGTCGATAACGCTCGCGATGCAGTTTCAAAAAGTGCTCGGCCAACACCGGAATGTCTTCGACACGATCGCGCAACGGCGGCAGACGAATCTCCACCGTGTTCAGACGAAACAGCAGGTCCTGACGAAAACGTCCCTGCGCCACCTCCGCATGCAGGTCAGCATTCGTCGCCGACAGCAGCCGCACGTTCACCTTCTGCGTCTTCGAAGATCCGACGCGCTCAAACTCACCCGTCTCGATCACGCGCAACAACTTCGGCTGAAGATTCAACGGCACGTTCCCAATCTCGTCGAGAAAAAGCGTGCCGCCATCGGCGAGCTCGAAGCGCCCGACACGATCGGTTTTGGCGTCAGTGAACGCGCCACGAAC
>DATNDM010000088.1:0-5521 GCA_035553235.1 Pyrinomonadaceae bacterium
ATTCGCCGCTCGCAAACGCTCGTTGAGACGATGGAAGAGTTATCAAACCTGGCGGACGCGATTCTCGATTACGCGTTGAGTCTTGCGCGTCAGGATCTCGATAATCGTTACGGTCTCCCGCGCAGTGTCGATGACCGCGGACGCACTGCTACGGCCGAGTTTTGCGTGATCGCACTCGGCAAGCTCGGCTCGATGGAGCTCAACTACGCCTCCGATATCGATCTCGTTTTTCTCTATTCAGACGACGGCACCACGGCGGGCACGGGCGAACGTGGCGAGGTCAGCAATCGCGAGTACTTCGTCAAGCTCTCGGAAACGATGGCACGCATCGTGGGCCAGTCGGGCGGCGAGGGCGCGGCTTATCGTGTCGATCTGCGCCTGCGTCCGCACGGACGCGACGGCGCGTTGGCGTGTTCGCTGCAGGAAGCGGTGCGTTACTACATGAACAACGCGCAGGATTGGGAACGACAGACACTGATTCGCTCGCGCGCCGCAGTCGGATCGGCGGAACTGTTTTCGCGATTCAAAGCGGCCGTCACGCCCGCGGTCTTTCGTCCGGATGTATCGGTCAGCGGAGCACTGGCGAGTGTTCGACTCGCGAAGCAGAAGATCGATCGACAAGTCGAGAAGAAGAGTGGCTTCAACGTGAAACTCGGTCGCGGCGGCATTCGCGAAATCGAGTTCATCGCGCAGGCGCTTCAGCTTGCCCACGGCGGTCGCGACGACTGGTTACGCGTGCCGCACACGCTCGTCAGTCTCGGGCGCCTCGCCGATCGCGGCTTCATTACCGAGCCTGAGCGCAGCGAGTTGTCCGATGCTTACCGTTTTCTGCGTTGTCTCGAACATCGTCTTCAGATGGAGCACGGGCTGCAGACGCACACCGTTCCGGAAGCCGGCGAAGCGCAGGCCCTCGTTGCGCGTCGCATGGGATTTCCGGGCGTCGATGAATTTGCAGCAGCGTTGAAGACGCACACCACGCACGTGCGCAACACCTACGACCGACTCTTTTCCGAAATCGAAGACACAGCACAACCGAAAGACGAAGCTCCTCCAATTGTCATCGACAAAGACGCCGCCCTCGCAAACGCCGCCGCTCGCATCCTCGCCGCGCACTTTAGACTCGACGCACCAACAGCTAACCACCTCATCTCCCTGGCGCGCCAATCCCTGAACCCGCATCGCGCACTGCTCCAACTCTCGCGCATCACAGCTTCTCTCGAGAAGCTCGAGCGTCATCTCGCCATTACAGACGCAAACCTCGAAGCACTGGTCCAACTCTGCGGCTCATCAGATTCATTCGCCGAGATGATCGCTGCCAACCCGACGCTGATCACGTCACTCGGCGCGCCGGCTGCGACATCCCTGCGCCGCGACTACCGCGCGATCCTGCGCTCCGCAATCGATGCAGAGCGCACGTTCCCCGCCGAGCTCGCCGCCTTTCGTTTGCAGTGGGCCGAACTGATCGTCGAGATCGGTTCACTCGACGTCGCAGACGATCTCTCAATCTTCGAAGCAAACCGTCTACAAACCGATCTCGCCGTCGCGAGCATGAACGTCGCCTACCTGATTGCGCGTCGCGAGATGGCGCGGCGTTACGGTTCCTTCAGCGGTGGACCACGCGTCGCGTTTTACGGCTTAGGCCGACTCGGCAGCGGCGGTGTCGACTACGGCTCCGATCTCGACATCCTGATCACCTACGACTCGCTCGTGCCGTCGCCCATCAAGTCGTTGACGCAGGACGAGACGTATTCGCGCCTCGTTGAGTTTATGATTGCGGCGCTCTCGAGCATCACGCGCGAAGGTTATCTGTATCGCATCGATATGCGTTTGCGTCCGCACGGCAAGAATGGACCACTCGTCACCAGCTCCGAAGGCTTTCTCGATTATCTGAAGCAGGAAAGCGCGCCGTGGGAATGGCTCGCGTACGTGAAGCTGCGGTCCGTCGGCGGCGATCAGGAAATGGGCAAGATGATCGAAACACACGCGCGTCATCGTATACACGCGAACGCCGCGCAGCTCGATCCGAACGAGTTGAAAGCGGTGACGCGGCACGTGCGTGAGCGGCTGGAGAAGGAGAAAGGCACGCCGCGGCGGAAGCTCGGAACTGACATCAAGTATGGTCCAGGCGGCATGTTGGATGTGTACTTTGCGTCGCGATACTTGCAATTGCGGGATGAGGTGATGGATGAGGGTGACGATCGTTCAACGGCGTTCACGTTGGAAAGACTGCGCGACGAAGGATCGTTCAGTGACGAAGACTACGCCGTGTTGAGCAATGGTTACAGCTTGCTGAGATCGATCGATCACAACCTGAGATTAATCGTCGGTCGCTCGACGCGCCTCCCGGATCCGAATCACCCGACCGCGCGCGATGTCGCTTTGCGTGCCGGCTTCGGCTCGGTTGCTGAGCTGCAGGAAACGCTAACGGATCAAATGAAGTCCATACGGTCCACGTACAAGCGTATTTTGACCGCGGATTAACGCGGAAAAAATCCGGATTTCATCCGTGTTCATCCGCGGTTAAATGTTCGTGCCAGCAGCGCGTGCACCAGCGATGTAACGCCTTCCGCTCCTCCAGCGAATAATCCGCAGACGCCGGAAGCCGCTTCACGACCTCGCGTTCCTCGTCATTCAGTTCAGTCCACGTCTTGAGCCCCGGCTGGTCGCAGTTCGGACATTTCTCGTTAACACTCATAATATATATTTACTCCCGCAGCAGTCCTCGTGTAACTTAGCAATGGCGTGCCGAGGGAGCGTTGGTAAACCAAATTCCGGTCTGCACGCATCAACGTGACGGAGAAACGGTTAACGGAGAATAAATGTTTCGCATCAAGGCCTCTTACGCAGATCAACTGGAACTACGGACCACGGTGGAACGCGCCCGTGAATTCTTTGGCGAGCTTCGCAATTTCGCGGATTTAATGCCCGGCATCGAAGGCATTCGCAAGGAAGCGGGCGGCATCATGCGCTGGATGGTTCGTGCTGAAGTTCCCGTCATCGGCGCCGTCGTTGCGGGTTTTGCGGTAGAAAAAACCGAAGATTCTCCGGAACGCCTCGAGTGGTCGCCGGCCCGCACGGAAATGAAAAACTACCTGCGCTACGCCGCGGTGTTTGAAGAGCGCGGTCACAAAGTCCTCATCAAGATCGTCCAGCACGTCGAGCTGCGCCGGAAACACGCGAAAGACCTGCACCGGTTGGCGATTCTTGTCGGCGAAGGTCGAATAAGTGCGGAAATGCAAAAACGCGTCCGGGAAATGATCAAGACATTCCTCGAACGCGCCCGCGTCAAACTCGAAACCGAGCCAGCCACAGATTACACGGACTCATTAGCTAACGAATCAGCGTAATCTGTGTAATCCGCGGATAACCTAATCTTCCTTTTTTCTCCCGTAACTGATCAGGTTCGCAAACATTCGGTACCCACCCGGCAGTCCCGCGCGCAGTTGTCGATACCAAACATAACTCGTGTAGATGTAGTTGCCGCGTCCGTACGAGGCGACCAGCAGTCCGCCTTTTAGCGGCGGCTCGCCTTTGTCGTTCGTCGACAGCACGGCCGTGTAGTGCTGGTCCCACTCTTTCGGAAAATACAGCCCGCGCTCCTGCACCCAGTTTGCGAAGTCTTTCTGCGTGATCCGATTTGGAAAGTTCAGCAACGGATGGCGCGGCTGCAAAAACAACACGGGCGCGTCTTCTTCCGTCACGCGCTCGTCGCCGATGATGATCGGGTATGGCGCGAGCTGCGGGCGGTTTTTGCTCGGGTCGGGATTCCACTCGCCAGTGCGATGGTAAAAGACGAGCAACGTTCCGCCATCGCTGACAAACTTCAACAGCCGATCGTTGACCGGAATCAAATCGTGATGCGCTTCGTAACCACGATTGTCGATGATGATCGTGTTGTAGACCGACAGATCTGACTTCGCGATCTCGTCGACAGTCAGTTTCTTCGCATCGACTCCGAGCGCCGCGAGCGAACGTTCGAGCGTCTGATCGTAACTCGGCAGGTAACCGACTTTCCGGCCAGCCACGACGATAGCGTCCGCATAAATCAGCGGCACATCTCGCTTCGCAACGGGATCTTTCGGAATCGGCTGGTCCACGAGGATCGAAACACTCGATCCCTGAATCTGTCCCGTCGGCAGCGCCGTGCGCACGACGAGGTTCGAGGTTTCAGTCTGGCCCGGCTGCAGATCGATTTCACGTCCGGTCTCGAGGCTTTGCCCTCTCACGCGCAAGAGGCCACGAAACTCCGACCCGAGATGGTTCTTTAACTTGATCGTGAACTCCAGCGGCTTCTGCGAGGTCGCGGGCGACGTGACGTACGGCGCTGGACTCACATCGACGATCTCGACAGCAGGCGCAACGTCCCGGCGCGTGTCTGTCTCGACGTGAAACGAAACGCCTTCAATCGATAGCTCAGCCTCAACCTTCAACGGCTCGCCAAACAGCCGCCCATCATAAAGGTGCTCAGACGACGGCACACTCAAAGCCAGGCTCTTCGGAACCGCGACTTTGACTTCCGCTGAAGTGTCAGTGCCGGGCAACATCTTCTCCGCGGCTTGCAGGGTCTTGTTGACGCCCAGCCCGCTAAACTTCAACTGTTTAATCTGAATCTCCGCGACGCCGCTGTTACTGACGACCGCAGCGAGTGGCGATTCATAACCCGGCACAAGCACCGCGTCTTCCGGATTAAGCGACACTGATGCGCCGGTAGCCGCCGCGATCGCCGCGTCCAGACGCGACGCCATCAGACTGAAACGATGCGGGTCAGTTTCCACGACTTCTTTCGGCGCCGTGAACACCCCGCGTCGCTTCGCATTGAGCAACGAAACCAGCACTTCGAGACGGCGCTCAATGACTTCCGTCAGTGGCTTGCCTTCGATCGTGGGCGGGACGAGTTTCGCTGCGACGGCTTCAGGCAAAACTAAACCGTCGACTGGTGTCTTCGCGTTCGCCGGCAACGCGGGTACGTTCGGAGCTTGCTTGACCAGGCTGTAACGAATCGGTCGTGCGCCGCCTGCGGGGACTGTCTTGGGCCACGGGCCCTGAGTCGCGTGTTTGTGCAGCCCTTCCAGTGCTTGTTGGGCGTACGTCGTGCCGCGCACTGGATCCGTTTCGTTCGGATCAAGCGTCACCACTTGCGCGCCCGCGGGCGGCTCACTGCGGAACGCGCGAACGAAGAGTCGTTGCACTTGCCACGTGCCGGCTTGTGCGAGTTGTTCGGGAAACTGTTTTGGATCAGCCGCGGCATCTACTGCGGCCAAGATCGAGCGACCCGTCGCCTGGTGATTGCCGTGACCACTCGTCGTGTCGTGATTCGTAATGATAACGTCCGGACGCAGCAGCCGAATCTGCAACACCATGCGTCGCAGCACTTCTTTTTCACCGCCCCAGATCGCGTACGTTTCTTCAGCGGACTTCGAAAAACCAAAATCGCGAAAGCCGAGAAAGTGCGGTTCGGAACCTTGCACTTCAGCGGCGGCCATCGTCTCGCGCGCGCGAATCACGCCGAGCTCTTCGTACA
>DATNDM010000089.1:0-3341 GCA_035553235.1 Pyrinomonadaceae bacterium
ACTTCATACTCGATCTCGAACGAAAACGGTTGCCGCGAATCGACCGAAGCCGCAATCTCGCCGTTGCTGTTTTTGATCTTCACAGAACGGATGATCAACTCGGACGGCGGATTCTCGTCTTCGCTCGGTTGATAGACAAACTCGCCGCTGTTCTGCACCTTGCCCCAAAGATACTTGCGTAGCGTTTCGTCCGTCGGTCCGTCAGTAACAATGCTGCCGGCCTCCAGCAACATCACGCGCGGGCAGAGCTGCGAAATCGCTTCCATGTTGTGGCTGACAAACAGCACCGTGCGTCCTGACGCCGAGATGTTGCTGACCTTCTTGATGCATTTCTGCTGAAACGCAACGTCGCCGACGGCCAGCACTTCGTCGACCAAAAGAATCTCCTGGTCCAGGTGTGCCGCGACCGCGAATGCGAGCCGCATGTACATGCCGCTGGAGAAATGTTTGACGGGCGTGTCGAGAAGCTTTCCGATGCTTGCGAAGTCTACGATCTCATCGAAGCGGCGCGCGATCTCGCTGCGTTTCATTCCCATCACCGCGCCGTTCAGGAAAATGTTTTCGCGTCCGGTTAGCTCCGGATGAAAGCCCGTGCCGACTTCAAGCAAACTCCCGACACGACCGCGCAGACGCACGCGTCCGGAAGTCGGCTCTGTGATACGCGAAACGATTTTCAGCAGCGTCGATTTGCCCGCGCCATTGCCGCCGACGATTCCGACAATCTCGCCCTGCTCGACGTCGAAGCTGACGCCCTTCAGTGCCCAGATCGTGCGGTCGTCCGTATGCCCGTTCGTGTGCGCGCGTTTGAGCGGGTTTTTGAGCAGGCCGCCGAGCGTATCGCGCAGGTATCTGGCAGATTGGTCCGCACCGATCTGGTATTGCTTGCGCAGGTTTTCCGCCGTGATGATGGTGGGCATTCTGGCTTAGATAATATCCGCGAATGTCTTTTCGCGCCTCTTGAAGACGTAGCCGGCGTACAGCAGTAGCGCGACGGTGACGATTGCCGAGATGCCGAGCGCCGTCCAGTTAAAGCTTTTGGCGAAGAGCGCCGCGCGAAAACCCTCGATGATTCCGACCAGCGGGTTGAGCGAGTAAAGCAGTCGCCATCGTTCGGGCACGAGCGTCAGCGGATAGACCACTGGGGACACAAACATCCAAAGCTGAATGAATACCGGAAGCGCGAGGCCGACATCGCGATACTTGACGTTCAAAGCCGAGGTCCACATGCCTAAGCCGAGCGCGAGCAAAGCCAGCAGGACGATTAGTACCGGCGCCATCAGCAATCCGATCGAAACGCCGGCGCGAAAGTAGATCATCAGGCCGATCAGCATTACGAGTGCGACCAGCAGATCGACCATCCGGGCGAGGATCGAAGCGAGCGGCACGAGCAAACGCGGGAAATAGACTTTAGTGATCAGGTGAGCATTGCCGACGAGGCTGTTTCCGCTGCCGGAAATCGCGCCGGAGAAAAAAGTCCAAAGCAGCAGGCCGGAGTAAGCGAACAACGGATACGGCACACCGTCGGACGGCACGCGCACGATTACGCCCAGAAACACGGTGAAGACGAGCGTCATCAGCAGTGGCTGTATCACGACCCAGCCCATGCCGAGCACCGCTTGCTTATACCGGACTCTGATGTCGCGCCAGGTAAGAAAGAACAGCAGTTCGCGGTAGGCCCACAGCTCGCGCAGGTCGAAAATCTTCCAGGAGTTGGTGCGCTCGATGGTCGACCATGGAAGCTCAGTTGTACTCATTCATCCACAGATTACACAGATTACGCAGATCGAGTAAACAGTCTGCGCAATCAGCGTAATCTGTGGATAAAGGTTCACTTCGCCAAGCGCGTGGCTGTGAAGGTGCCCACGAGTGAGTGGAATTTGTACGGGCTTTCTTCCTCGTCGATGCTGGTGACGAAGACCAGTGAACCCTTGATCGTGTCAGCCGATGCAAACTTTCCCTTGAACATCAAGGTCCCAAACTCGCGGCAACACGTGCCGAGTGGCAGTTCAACTTCACCGGAAAAGCTGACGCGGTTGTTCGTCAACTCCGACCACGATGCCGGCACAGGATCCGGAACGGGCTTGTTGTCCGGTCCGGTGTCGAGCAGTGAAAACGAGCCGGCGCCTTTTGCCTTTGGCTCGAATATCAAATTCTTCTTCGCATCACCGTCGAGCGCAAAACTCACTTGCCATCGACGGGTCAACTTCCCACTCGGCGCCGCAACCTGGCCGGTGCCTGCAACTGCCGGAATCAACACGAAGAGAATAATGACGACTGCTAGCTTTATTCGCATTCTTCAACCCCCAACCGTATTGATAAGAAAAAATGAGGCGACTGGATTGTAAACCAGCCGCCTCGTCTGAAGTCTACGGTGATTTTCACGCCGTATTAGGAGCCTGGACCACCCGGAGTACAACCCGGACAGCCGTCGACGCCGTTGCCTGCGATCGAGTTGTTGCCGAACGTGATGATGATACCGCCAGTGCTGATGGTGATACCGTTACCGACGTTACGGTCGATTTGGTTTCCATTGATCTCGATGCCAGTTGTGCCGACGTTACCGGCGTTGCCGGCGCGGACGCCACTGCCACCGTTGTTGGAGATCTGGTTGCTCCACGCGAAAATACTGACCGCATTAGCGGCAGCCGCATCACCGAAGATACCGTTCGTGGTGTTGTTGGCGAACACGCAATTACGCGCAGTCACGAGCGAGCCGGAGCGGGCGTGAAGACCGTTCGCGCTGCCGCTCAATCTCACGTTGTCCAAAGTCACTCTTACGTGGTTTGCGGCGCCACTGGTGACGGTGTTGATTGCGTCAAGCGTGTTGTCACGGATGACCGTGTTCCTCACATTCAACGCAAGATCGTTGGTTTCATTGACCGTGATTCCGTTACCAGTGTTGAACCTGAAGATGACGCAGTCCTCCACGTTAACGGTCTTGGCCTGGAGGATGTTTATTCCGTTTATGCCATTACAGAATCCGTTAATGGAGATACCGCGAATCGTGACTACGTCAGTAGAGGCTGCGTTGATGACGATACCATTGACGAGGGAGGCAAGGATCGAAGCAAACGTGCCGGTGCCATCGAGAGTGATCGACTTGGTGATCGTGACCGCACCGAAACCACCTGGATCGAGTGCATCAATTTCACCGCAGGCCGCGGTCTTGGAGATGGCGCCAGCCCAGGTTTTGCAGGGGGCAGTACGGCTACAGGGATTCGCATCGTCCCCAACGCCGGACACCCATGTTCGGGAGGCTTGGGCCTGGGCGATCGAGACTGTAGCAAACATAAAAGTCGCGATTGCCAAAACCTTGATCGTGAACCGAAACTTACTCATTT
>DATNDM010000090.1:0-4526 GCA_035553235.1 Pyrinomonadaceae bacterium
AACAGAGAAGTGATAGCCACATGCGCCGCACTCGAATTGCTTGCGCTTATCAGCACGGAAGATTTTGTCTGATTGACAACGGATGCAGCGAACGCCCATTGGCCAACGAAGTTTTTCCAGCGTTATCCGGCACTTGTCGTCCGAGTCGTAACGCTCGATTAGTTTGAGCAGGTTCATGTCGTTGGCGTGATTGATTGGTCTAGGCATGGAATGGAGTCCTTATGAGAGTAAAAGGAAAAGACGACGAAAAAGAGGCGCAAAACCTACGCGAGAAAGAACCGATTGAGATGACATCGGACGAACTGCTTGACTATGCGCTTGATCCTGAATTGTCAGAAAACGTGAAGCGGCTAGCGAAACCACCGGAAGAGAGCACCGATTCAGAACAGGATTGTTGACGTGTGCGACCACGGAGACATACTACCCTGAATCCGTACCCGCGTCAAGTAGATAATCACCACTTTATTTGAGTGTCTCTACTTCGGAACGGCGGTCTTCGTTGACGAGTTTGGAGACGAAGAAGACGTAGTGAGCGCCGGACAGGACAGCGAGGGCGAAGACGGTGGTGTAGATCGTCGGCAAATACCAGCCAGACCCGTACGGAACGCTGGCGGCGAAGATGATTGCGGCGATGGCGAAGATTTGGACGGTCGTGTTGATTTTCCCCAGCATCGAGGGCCGGAAGCCGCGGAAGCCGGTGACGATGTTGATTGCCGCGGCACCGACGAGAATAAAAACATCGCGGCTGATTACGGCCACTGTTACCCAGAAAGGTACGGGAAGATGTGAAGGCAAAGGCTGCGGGAAAACCGAGCGCATCGACAGGACGACGAATGCGGTGACGAGCATCAGCTTGTCGGCGATCGGGTCGAGGATGGTGCCGAGTTGTGATTTCTGGTTGAAACGGCGCGCGAGCAGGCCGTCCAGACCGTCAGTGACTCCGGCGAGCACGAAAATGCCGAGGGCGAGCAGGAAGCGTTGGTAAAAAAGCAGCGAGACGAAGACCGGAATCAAAACCATCCGGAAAACGGTTAGTAGATTCGGGACAGTTACTATGCGGGAGGACATTCAAGCAGGTTTAGCCACACAAAAGCACAAAATCACAAAATAGAACTCCGCTTGTGGATCGATCTCTTAGCTACTGCGGAGTTCGAGCAACGAAATCTCAGGAGGGCAGCCATAGCGGATAGGCAGCACAACCGTACCCAGTCCGCGATTCACATACATTTGCGTACTTCCCAGCTTGCCGAGGCCTTTGAGCAGGCGTTTGCGCGCGCCGCGCAAGGTGTTGCGCTCGCCTCGAATCGCGACCTGGCCACCGTGCGTATGACCGCTAAGCACAAGGTCGACAGACGCTCGGGCCGCGCGACGCAGCAGAATCGGGTTGTGCGCGAGCAGGAGCTTCATCTCATCATCGCGAGAGCCGGCGAGTGCGAGTGAGATGTCCTCCAGACCGACCATCGTATCGTCAACACCAGCCAGCCAGAACGCCGCGCCATCCTTTTCGAAACGCATTCCCTCGTTTATCAGGACCGTGATCCCCTCGGCGCGGAACAGGTCGGTAATCAAAGGCGCATCGACCCAGTGGTCGTGGTTACCGAGAACAGCGTAGACGCCGTACTTCGCCTGCAAACGACCCATCATCTCGGCGCAAGGTGCGGCGTAGTGTCGCTCCTTCGAGATGTAGTCGCCCGTGAGTGCGACGATATCGGGCTGCAGCCGATTTGCGGTCTCAACCGCGCGCTCGATCTGTTCCGTGCTGGAAAAAGGTCCGTGATGGATATCCGAGAGCTGCACGACGCGAAAACCGTCGAATGCTTTCGGAAGGCGATTTAAATGTATCCGCTCGTGCTCGATGCTGAGCATGTACGGCTCGCTCAGGGCGGCACGAGCAACGTGCGTCAGGCTGACGGCGAGGGATCGCAGCGGCGTGTCTTGTTGCTTCGATCCGCCATACGGCGCGACACGTCTACGCTGATTCCATCGAATAGGAGTGGCCATGTTTTTGTGCTGGGCTGGCGCCCCCTGCCGGAAAAGGCGCTTCGTAAGTGGGGCGCATTATAGATACCTCATCCCCTGTTCGCAACCCTGAGCAGCCTCGCGAAACGTGCTCTGGATGTCGCGCGATATGTCATAATCGGCCCACATTACCGCAAAACCTAATGAAACGAGTCGCCTACGCCCTACGGACGCCCCTCATTAGCGGGCTGTTTTTTATTTTCGCCAGTCGCCCTGCCATGGCGGCTGGAGAAGGCGCTACCGGTACCGAGTCACACGGCTTGGATCCCGCCGTTCTGATCGGCGTTGCCATCATGCTGGTATTCGCGAAGTTGGGCAGCGAGATCTTCGAGCGCATTCATGCGCCGGCAGTGCTGGGTGAACTGTTCGCGGGGATCGTGCTTGGGAACCTGGTGATATTCGGCTTCAACGGGGTTGAGTCACTAAAAACAAATGACACGATCGCGGCGCTCGCCGAGTTTGGCGTGATCATCCTGCTGTTTGAAGTCGGACTCGAGTCGGATTTGAAGGAGATGGTGGAGGTTGGATGGTCGTCGTTACTGGTGGCAATACTCGGCGTAATCGCCCCATTCTTTCTCGGCTGGGCCGTGTCTGCCTACTTCATTCCTGACGAACCGCGCCTCGCCCACATCTTTATCGGCGCGACTCTTTGTGCAACCAGTGTCGGCATCACGGCGCGCGTCTTCAAAGACCTCGGCAAGCTCGCGACGCGTGAGGCGCGAATCATTCTCGGGGCGGCAGTGATTGATGACGTGCTCGGGTTACTGATCCTCGCAATCGTGGCGGGCGCGATCAAAGCCGCCGGAACTGGTGGAACACTTTCGCTCTTCAGCGTTGGGCTCATCGCGGTCAAGTCACTCGGATTTCTGATCGCCGCCGTCATCGTCGGCCAATTCCTGATGCCGCGACTGCTTCACGCGGCAGGGCGATTAGCGACACAGGGTGTGCTGCTGACGGTCGCGATCTCATGTTGCCTTTTCATGGCTTGGATGGCGGCGAGGGTCGGGCTCGCGCCAATCGTTGGTGCGTTCGCAGCCGGACTTGTTCTCGACGAAGTTCACTATAAACATGGCCGTGCGCGACAGGAACGAGAACTTCAGGACTTGTTGCAACCGGTGAGCACGGTCCTCGTTCCAATCTTTTTCGTGTTGATGGGACTGAAAGTCGATCTCCGACTCTTCACTCGTCTGGACATTCTCGGACTCGCTCTCGCACTGACCGTGGCCGCGATCATTGGTAAACAGATCTGCGCCTTCGGTGTCGTTGAGCGCAACATCAATCGTCTGGCCGTTGGTCTGGGAATGATTCCACGCGGTGAGGTTGGGCTTATCTTCGCCGGTATCGGCGCGACTTTGATGTTGCCCACGGCGAGTGGAGAAAGTCAGCCGGTGATTAGCTCGGCGATTTTCGGCGCGGTTGTTATCATGGTTATCATCACAACACTGATCACACCGATCGCATTGAAGTGGTCATTAGGAAGAGAACGAACGCGCAAACGGGAGGGTTGAATGGCAAAAAAAGCTCAGCACAAGGTCGGTATTCCAGCGAAGCCACGCGGGCAACAAACCGGGTTCGCCGGTAATCCGGACCAGAATCGCGAAGAGATGAAAAAGACGCCGGCACTGCGCGGCCGTCGCAAGAACGTGAACAAGATGTTTGGTGATGCTTCTGAGCAACACGTTGGGGGCGATGCCGCAACTCCGAGCACAAACTCTCCGTCAACGATCACCAACGTCGGCACAGCAAAGCACCGGAAGAAGTTTTAGCCGCGGATTTACACAGAAAAACGCGGATCAGAAAGCCAATTCTGATCCGCGTGTATCCGCGTAAATCCGCGGCCCAAATATTTTATTCGACGATCCAGGTGTCGCCGCTATTCATCAATTTTTCCAGACTGCCCGGTCCGGTCTTCGCGACCGCGGCGTCGATCTGATCGACCATCATTTCCTCGTAAGTCGCTCGATCGATCGCGCGGAAGATTCCGACGGGCTGCGGGAACTCGGGCTGCTCCATGCGCGCGAGCATGAACGCCACTGACGGATCCTTCAGGTGAATGTCGTGGACCAGTAGATCATTCTCGGTGATCCCGTTCTCACCAATCGTCACGACTTCCGGCAGCGCGCCATTCATCCGAATCCCCTTCTCACGATTCTTACCGAAGACCATCGGCTTGCCATGCTCGAGGTAGAGCACGCGATCTGAACGAACGGTGCGTTCGGCGAAGTAGTCGAACGCGCCGTCGTTGAAGATGTTGCAGTTCTGATAGACCTCGATGAACGAAATGCCCTTGTGCTTCGCGGCAGCTTCAACGATCGCGCCGAGATGTTTGACGTCGATATCGATCGAGCGCACAACAAACGTCGATTCACTCGCGATCGCCAGCGACAAGGGATTGATCGGGTAGTCAATCGTTCCAGAGGGCGTCGACTTCGTCTTCTTACCAAACTCCGAAGTCGGACTGTACTGACCTTTCGTCAAACCGTAGATGCGGTTGTTGAAAAGAATGT
>DATNDM010000091.1:0-2671 GCA_035553235.1 Pyrinomonadaceae bacterium
CAGTCGCGGCCGCGCGACCAACTACTGATGCCGAGTTGGTCCAAAGCACTCGTTCCCGGTAACAATTGCGCGCGGGGCACCTCGAGTTCGGGGGTCCATTCGACGCGATAGATTTTGACTGCCGCGATTGAAGGTCCGGAAGCGAGTGCGGCGGCTAGTTCCTCCGGAGTTCCGACTGGCCGGCCGTCGACTTCCCAAATCGTATCGCCGTTGATAATCGGCGTCGGTTGCGTGACTGTTCTCGTGCGAAACACTGCTTTCGCGAGTGGACTCTCAGGCTTCACGCCCTGAACCTTCACGCCTTTTCCGATCGCGAGCTGTCCGGCAGTGAGAAAGACATTGATCATGCATGACGCGATCAAAGTCAGCGCAAGCAGTCGCACCAACCGCAGCGTGCGCAAGTTTTGCGAGATGAGGTAAACAATCGTGAACAGGCTCGCGGCGCGCATTTTTCCGATCGACACGACCGGGCTGTACGAAAAGATTCCCGAGATGCCGCTGAGGATGAAAAAAGCCAGCAACGCGTAGTCGACGGGAGAACGGTGAAGCTGCGGTCGCGGGTAGACGATCAACCGCACAAGCCAAAACGTCATCCCGAGCAGCCACGCCCCCTGCGACACCGCGATTGAATGAGGTGCGAATGTGGCGATGAGAAACAGGCAGCCAACGATAGCTCGCTCAAGCCAGGTCGAAATCTGCATACGCGGCATATTAGAATGACGCTGGTCTACTAATCCATCGCAGCCGGGTATTCCATGCGCTTAATCCTGTCAATCCTGTTGTTAATCTTGTCGATCCTGTCCAACGTCGCTGCTCAACAATCAGCGGCCGATCAGGTCAAATCAATCCAGGAAGATCCGCGCGTCAAAGCGGCGTTCGATCACATCGACAACGATCGCGACGCGATCCTGCGTGAGTGGATCGCCATCACTGAGATCAACGCGCCTTCAAAACAGGAACAGGAGCGCGCCAAATACATCGAGAGCCTGCTTCGTAAATTCCAGCTCGACATCCGCTACGACTCCGCCGGCAATCTAATCGCGACGCGCAAAGGAACCGGTGGTGGTCCAGTCACCGTCTTCGACGCCCACATGGACACCGTTTTCCAACCGGGTTTGAAGATCAAAGCAACGGTTCGCGACGGTCGCGTCTACGCGCCCGGCATCGGTGATGACACGCGCAACATCGAAGCGCTGCTCGCGACGATTCGCGCCCTCGACGCCGCTAATATCAAAACCAAAGGCGACCTCGTATTTCTATTCACGATTGACGAAGAAGCGGGCATGACCGGCGCGAAGCAATTTACGAAAGACAACAAAGGCAAAGTTGATAACTACATCGCGCTTGACGGCGGTTACGAAGGCTTCACCTACGCCGGCATCGGCATCAACTGGTATCGCCATCACTTCATTGGACCAGGCGGCCACACGCGTTCGCGGACGCCGCCTTACTCCGCCACGTTGCCGCTCGCACGCGCCATCGCGCGTATTTACGAGTTGAAAGTGCCAGCGAGTCCGTCGTCTAACTTGAACATCGGCATGCTCGGCGGCTCGGAAGTGGTTAACGCAAAAGCCTCGGACGCGTGGTTCACAGTTGATTTGCGCTCGACAAGTAACGACGTGATCGCGGATCTCGAGCAGAAGATCGCCGCGATACTCGATGAAGAAGCGAAACGAGCAGGAGTGACGGTGAAGACTGAGGTGATCTCGTCGTCGCCGGCGGCCGTGTTGCCCGGCAATCGCGAGTCAAACCTCGTCAAGATCGCGGAAGCCGTGCATCGTGCGATGGGTTTCGATCCGCCGATCGGCAACGCGGGCTCAAACAATTCGAGCGCCGCGCTCCTTCAGGGCATCACGTCGATCTCGACGGGCGCCGGACCATGTAACGATTCGCACGCGCTCACCGAGAACTGCGAAATCGAGCCACTCTATCGCGGCATCAAGAAGATTTTGCTGCTTGAGGTTGCACTTGCGGGCTTAACGCAATAAATCCGCGTCGTGAATCCGCGCAGATCCGCGCAGATCCGCGTTTCAGAAACCACTTAGCATCACTAATCCTGTTCGCAGGATGATCTTGAGATCCAACAACAGCGACCAGTTCTCGATGTAGAAAAGATCCAAACGCACCATCTCTTCAAACGGCAAACGGTTGCGCCCCGAGACTTGCCAGAGCCCGGTTAACCCAGGCTTCATGTCGAGTCGTTTGCGATGCCACAGCTCGTACGCCTCGACTTCGTACGGAATCGGTGGTCGTGGTCCAACAATGCTCATGTCACCCAGCAACACGTTTAGCAGTTGCGGCACTTCATCCAGGCTCGTGCGGCGCAACAGTTTTCCGATTCGCGTGATTCGTGGATCCGCAAGCAGTTTGTAAGTGGGCTGATTATCGTTGCCGATGTTCGCTTCCGCACGACCGGCAATAAACGCCTTTTGATACTCACGATGAAGGTCGGGATCAGCGCCCGCTTTCATCGTACGAAACTTGTAGAGCAGAAACAGGCGGCCATCCATGCCGACGCGTTCCTGCGTGTAGAACACGGCGCCTCTGGAATCGAGTTTAATGAGCAGCGCGATCAGCAGCCAGAGAGGAAGCAGCAACACGATCGCGAGTGCAGCGATGATGAGATCGAACATGCGCTTCAAGATTCGCGCGGCGCCTGAGAGTGGCTCGC
>DATNDM010000092.1:0-9350 GCA_035553235.1 Pyrinomonadaceae bacterium
ACACGATGAGCAGGACCAGAACAACGGCGGAGGCGATGAGATAAATCGTCGCGATGTCGCCGCTGTAGAACAACGCGATAACGAGGATCGCCACGATATCATCGATGATCACCGCCGCGGTCAAAAACACGCGCAACTCGACGGGGACGCGTTCGGCAAGCAACACGATCAACGCGACAGCGAACGCGGTGTCGGTGCCGATAGGAATCCCCCATCCGTGTCGCAGGTGCGGCGTCGCGAGGCCCGCGTAGATGAGCGCCGGCAGGACGATGCCGCCGAATGCCGCAATCACCGGAAGCGCTCCCGATCGGAAGCTCGAGAGGTGGCCCACCGTGAACTCACGCTTAATCTCGAGTCCGACTACGAAGAAGAAGATCGTCAGGAGCCCGTGGTTCACCCAGTCGAGTAGTGTTAACGCAAATGTGGATGCGCCCCATTGGACTCCGAGTGTGGTTTTCCACCAGGACTCAAACGCCGGTCCGACCGGCGAGTTGCTGAGCACGAGGGCCAGCAACGTCGCGAGGCCCAGCAGCAAACCAGATGATGGTCCCCAGCGAACAAACTCGAACGCAGCAGCCTGAATCCGGTGGCCCAATGGGGCGAGCATCGCATCGGCCAGCGAGCTTTCGTCCCAGGCTCCCGCATAACGGCGACCGTTGATGAAGAAGGTCGGTGTCACTCGTGCACCGCTGCGTCGCGCACTCTCAGCGTCGTCGCGCACTCGCTTCTGCGCCGCAGCTAATGCCGCCTGGTGCTCGGCGCTGCTCGGCAGGTCCAACTCGCGTGCAATCTGTACGAAATCGCCCTCAGAAAACGCGGGACCGCGCCGCATCAATGCCTCATGAGCTTTCCAGAAACGTCCGGTAGTTTCGGCTGCGTACTCTGCCAACTCTGCGGCGCGTAACGCGTCCTCGCTGTCAGCCATGGGAAGGTGCCGGAACACGTAACGCATCCGCTCTCCGAACCGGTTTCGCAGCCCCGCGATGACCTCGTGAACCGCGTGACAGTGAGGACACGCGTAGCTGCCATATTCGACCAGCGTCAGCTCGGCATCGGCTGGCCCAAGAACGTGGTCGTGATGAAGGTCAATCGGAGGGTTAAGCTTCTCAAATCTCATATGTCTTCAACCGGGAACCTCCGCTTTGTTCTTGATGACAGCTTTGCTTCAACAGTCCAAAGTCATTCTTGAATCGGGTCAGTACAGGCGGTTGTGCGCCGCGCGGGCCACTGGCGATAGTCTGGTCGAGCAATTACAGCAAGAGAAATTCCCGGATATACGTGTCCTCGGATCTGAAGAGTTCTTCATCGGAGCCGTTAAAGATGATGCGGCCTCCGTGCAGCATCATGATTTTTGTATTTATCAGGCATAGGCGATCTTGCTCCGCCACTAACATCACCTCATCGTTCGGTCCATAACCCGCATATGTCGAAGCAATAAAACGGACGTATTCGATGCCATGCGTGACCAGAATTGCTGACACATCGCGCAGATCGCGAAGCTTGATGCCGAGTTCACACACTTGCCACGCTGTGGGCGGATCCAGTCCGCCGGTTGGCTCATCCATCAATAGAGTTCGCGGTTTGCCGGCGAGAGCACGCGCGATACCGACACGGACACGCATCCCACCCGAAAGTTGTGCCGGCATCATATCGATCGCGTCCTCAAGATTAACGAACCGCAGCAAACGACGCACTTCCTGCTCAACGATCTCTTCAGGAATCCCGCGTTCGTGGCATTTGAAAGCCACATTGTCGTAAACAGAGAGCGAATCAAAGAGTGCTCCTTCCTGAAATCCCACTCCGATTCGCTGTCGTACGCGATTAAGTGCCTCCTCGTCGTAATCCGTGATGTCCTCGCCATCAATCAGGATCCGCCCCTCATCCGGCTTCATGAGGCCGAGCGTCAATTTGAGTATGGTTGATTTGCCGCCGCCCGAAGCGCTCAAGACGACTAACAATTCGCCTCTCATGACTCTAAAACTTATGTTGTTGAGGATGATTTGGTCGCCATAAGCAAATTTGACATCTCGAAATTCGATCGCCGGTACGACACGAGTTTCATCATCGATTGCAGTAAAAACTCTAATGCTTTCAGCGCCCGGGACTCCGTCGGGAGTTAAATGTTCTTCTGTGTTTGTTGATCTCATGTTGAAATAACCCGGTGAACCAATAAACTAAATTGGACTTTTCCGAGACTGAACTCTTTGTTTGTGCTTTTTGTGCCTTTTTGTGGCCAAAAGAATGATTGCGGGGCTGTATCCGTGATAGCATCCGCCTGTCACGCGGGCGATGCGAAACGTAATCTGAGCGGCAATGCTAAAGTTCCCCCAAATGCACGCCCCTTTGAAACGCTGGTTAGCATTCGCAGGCATTCTTCTCGCATCCATCACCGCACTCGCCTGGAGTTTCCAACGCCGTCATCACATAGCAGAAACCGCGCCGTTAAAGCGAACCGTGAGCCCGGAGTCAAACTCGCCCTCAGGCAACAAGACACCACTGCTCGATTCTGATAACGACGGTATTCCGGATGTTGTCGAGTTGCGCACGTTTCAGGATCGCGACAGCTTTCGCCGCTGGTTCACAGCGATCGCCGAAACCCAATTCTATCAACCGGCCGATCAATGGAACGCTGAACAGCGCGACTGTGCCGGACTGGCGCGCTTCGCGATGCGCGAGGCCCTGCGACATCACGATCGTCTCTGGTTTCAGAAGATGGGAGCGGCGTACCAAACCGTGGCGCCGGACGTGAAGAGTTTCGACCTGAACCAGAACCCATTCGGCGAAAAGATCTTTCGCACGGATTTCGGATCGTTCCACGAAACCGACATTCGCAATGGACGGTTTTCGGAATTCGCCGACGCCCGCACCCTGAAGAATTTCAACGTCGTCTTCGTCAGTCGCGATCGACGCGAAGCTCAGCCCGGCGATCTGCTCTTCTATTACCAACCATGGGTCCAGAAGTTTCCGTATCACGTGATGATATTTCTCGGCCCGGCGCGCATTGCTGCGAATGGCGCGCAGGATTGGGTTGTTTATCACACCGGCTCGTCGCCCACCGACAAAGGAACCGTGAAGAAGGTCGAGCTTGCAGTGCTCGATCATCATCCCGATCCGCGCTGGCGGCCGCTTCAGAGTAACAAGAATTTTCTCGGGTTCTTTCGCTTAAAAATCTTGCAGTGAGTGGTACGTTGGAGGATCACTAACGTGTCAGAAATCAGAATCCGTCGCTTGCTTGCGACCGGCATCATCTACCTTGCGCTCGTCGGGTCGGTGTTGGGCTTCAACATCATTCGCGCGCGTACCACGCTCCCGCCAACCCAGCCAATCAAGGCGCAGCCCAAGGCGGAGACTCCAAACGTCCCGAGCACCAAACCCTACTTTTCGCTGACCACGAATCGTTCTTACTCACCGAACGAATCGGCGCGCTTGTGGGCCAGCTATCAAAACATCGATTACCTCGACTTCCGCGTCTACCGGATAAAAGACCCGAGCAAGTTTTTCAAGGAGCTCGAAAATCCACACGAGATGGGCGACAAAGAGAAGGTTGAGATCGCGCAGGGTTACGGTGCGAGCCCATCGCTGCTCGAGCGTACGCACGGCTTGAAGACCTCGCTGTTCGGAGCGGTCAAAGATTATGTTCGCAGTCACCTGCTGAAAGATCATCGCGAGGCTTTCAATGAAAAGTTTCGCAAAGAACCACCGGCTGAACGCACGCCGCTGAACGTGGCTGACTATGCGCGCGTGCCTCTGCTGAATCCGGATCAGAAGGTGAAAGACTGGCGCGAGAAGTTACCTGCGCTGGAAAACGATTATGACAGCCGCATGATTCCGCTGGGCAAGATGGATGCAGGCGTGTACCTGATCGAAGGCGTCAACGAAGGGATGCGCGCTTATTCGATCGCGATCGTCACTAACCTCACGATGATCGAAAAGACGAACCGTCACGGTCAGGTGATGGTCTACATCGTCGACCGAAAGACAGGCGCGCCGTACGAAGGCGTCTCAGTCGAGGTCACAAATGCGAAGAACACCCTCGCCAACGGTAAGACTGACAAGTCTGGTATCTACAAAACGAGTGTGAAGGTTCCCGAGGAACCGGAAACGCCGCAGGAAGACGTCAACCCGGAAAAAGCGAAGAGCAACCCGTTCCTGATCATGGGTCGCGAACGCGATAACTTCGTCATCTCCGACGTCGATTCTTTTTACTTCGGTGGCTACGGCGGCGAAGACGACGTGCTCACCGGCGAGGACGTGACCAGCTACATCTACACCGATCGCCCAATCTACCGGCCCGCGCAAACCGTCTTCTTTAAAGGCATTCTGCGCCAGTGGACCTCAAACGGTTACAAACTGATCGACAGTAAGAACGTCAACGTCACGATCGAAGATCCAAACAACGCCAAGGTGTTTGAAAAGGAGCTGCCGCTTTCGGACCATGGCACTTTCAGCGGCCAGTTAGACGTAGGTGACGAAGCACCGCTCGGCAGTTACAGCATCACGGCGTCAATTGGCGAAGTCCGCGCTGGTAGTTATTTCGAGGTGCAGGAATACAAGAAACCCGAGTTCAAAGTCGCCGTCAAAGTGCCGAAACAATTTGCACCCGTCGGCGACAAAGTCCGTTTTACGATCAATGCAAACTACTTTTTCGGCGCGCCAGTCACTAACGCCGACGTGCATTACTACATTTACAGACAACGCTATTACCACTGGTGGTGGGACGAAGGTTCCGACGAGTTCGACGACGCCGCTGGTCCAGGCAATGAAGGCGACGACGAAGAGGACTCGGGCTACTACGGCACGGATCTCGTCACCGAAGGCGACAACACGTTGAATGCGAAAGGCGAGGCGTATGTTGACTTCGAAGTGCCTGCGCCCGATGAGAAAGAAGAATGGGACTATTCATACCGATTGGAAGCGCAGATCACCGACTCGTCACGCCGCGAGATGCAGAGTGCGGCTTCGTTCATCGGCACGCGCGGCAACAGTGTCGCCGATGCTTATCCGGAACGTTATCTGTATTACCAGGGTGACGCCGCCAGGTTTCGCGTGAAGACGGCGGACTACGCGGGCAAACCCGTCTCCGAAAAAGTTACGCTGAAGTTCATCGAACAGCAGTGGGAACGACAAAGCAAGTGGGAAGAGGAAAACGGTTACAAGTATGAGAGCGTTAATTACATCCTGCACGAACGCGAGTTAGGGACCGGCGAAGTCAACACCGACAGTGAGGGCAACGCCGCGTATGATTTCACAGTGCCCTCGCCGGGCAGCATTTACGTCAAAACAATCGTTACGGAAAATGGCAAAGAGATCGTGAATCGCGGGGGCTCGTTTTGGGCGCCCGACAAGAAGGGCCAGTGGTCTGATTTTTCATACGAGAATTACGATGCGAAATCGATCAAGCTGGTTCCGGATAAGAAGTCATACCAGCCGGGCGAAACCGCGCACGTGCTCGCGATGCTGCCGGTCGATCAAGCTCATTTGCTCGTGACGACTGAACTGTCAGAAGTTCTCAGCGCCCGGCAAATCGACGTCGCAGGTCGCAGCATCGTGATCGACGTGCCGATTGAAAAGAAGTACGCGCCGAACGTTTACCTCGACGTGTCGTTCGTCAAGAACAGCGATATGTACAACGAGAGCCAGATTATCGGCGTGCCTGCTCGCGACAAGATGCTGAAGCTCGACATCGTTCCAAACAAGAGCGAGTTCAAGCCTCGCGACGTCGCGTCTTACACAATCGTGGCGCGCAACGACGACGGCTCACCAGCCGCGAACACGGAAGTCAGTCTGGGAATCGTCGACGAAGCGATTTACAGCATTGCACCCGAAACGGCCGGCAACATCAAGCGCGAGTTCTACGGCCGCCGCTACAACGAAGTGCAGACGAGTCTCGCGATTCATTACACGGTCACCGGTTACGGCGGTGAAAAGCCGGCGGCGTTAGCGAAGAACAAGTCTCCCTATCAGCTTGCTGACTTCAAGAACGACAGCTCCTACGCCGAGCCAACCATTCGCAAGGAATTCAAAGACACAGCGTTTTGGCAACCCGATGTGGTAACGGGCGGTGATGGCAAAGCGACGGTGAGTTTCAAACTGCCGGACAACCTGACGACCTGGCGCGCCACAGCGCGTGGCGTAACGGCGGACACGCGTGTCGGCTCAACCGTGCAGAAAACGATCGCGCGCAAAGACGTGATCATGCGTTTGGAGATGCCGCGCTTCCTGACGGAAGGCGACACGGTGACGATCTCAGGCATCGTGCACAACTTCCTGAAGAGCGACAAGTCCACCAAAATCTCACTCGAACTGAACGGCGCGCAGTTGCTCGACGCGCCTGACTCAACTGTAACGATTAGCCCGAACGGCGAGCATCGCGTCGACTGGCGCGTACAAGCGAACACGACCGGGAAACTGACGTTGCTCGCGAAGGCCCTCACTGACACCGAATCCGACGCCGTCGAGATGACGATGGATATCGTGCCTCATGGTCTGAGACGGACGGCTGGCAACGCGACGACTGTTACGCAAAACGACGCGGATCAAGCTTTCAATCTCGACGTGCCCGGACGCGCGAATACGCAAGCCCGGGCGCTGCGGATCGAAGTGTCGTCATCGATCGCTGGTGCATTATTCGGCGCGCTCGATTACCTCACGAGTTATCCGTACGGCTGCACTGAACAAACGATGTCGAGCTTTCTGCCGAACATCGTCGTGGCCGAGACACTGAAAGATGTTCCGAACGCAAAGATTCGCGTGTCGAACAATCTGGATGACAAAGTCCGTCAGGGTCTGGATCATCTGTATGGCTTGCAGCATGAAGACGGCGGTTGGGGTTGGTGGAAAGACGACAAGAGCGATCCGTTTATGACCGCTTACGTCGTCGATGGTCTGACGATGGCGAGTCGCGATGGTTATCCCGTCGACAACTGGCGGCGCGAACAGGGGCGGCAAAAACTGTTGTCGCTGCTCAACGCGGGCAAGAACGATAACGGGAATCCGATCGACGAGGAAACGCGCGCTTACATAATTTACGCGTTCACCGAAAGCGGTGACAGCGATGGTCATTTCATTGATGAGCTGTACGGCAAGCGCAACGGCCTTGGGCCATATGGGCGTGCGCTGCTGGCGTTGGCGTTGGAAGAGCGCAAAGACGCGCGCGCTCAGGAAATCGCGAAGCTGATCGAAAGCTCAGCGCAACACAACGATTACGAAGCGCACTGGCAAACGGCGCGAGTGAACGATTACGGTCGTGATGTTTATCTTGACGTGGAGGCGACGTCGCTTTCGCTGAAGGCGCTGGCGCGCATCAACCCGAGCTCGTCTCTGCTGTCTAAAGTTGCGCGCTGGCTGGTGCAGAACCGGAGTAACGGTTACTACTGGCTGTCGACCAAGGAAACGGCGTTCGCGATCTACGGGCTGACTGATTATTTGAAAGTCAGTAAGGAACTGTCGCCTGACTACACGTTCGAAGTTTATTTGAACGGCGTCAAGGTTGCGGAACAACACGTCGGCGCCACTGAGGCTGCCAACGCGCAGACCGTAACGGTTTGGAAGAAAGGCGGCGAGATTGGTCCATCAAACCAAATCCGAATCGTGAAACACGGCACGGGTGCTTTGTATGTTTCCAGCGCGCTGGAATACTTCACCGCCGATGAAAACGTGCCGCCGGAATCGGCGGGCGGATTGAAGATTACGCGTGAGTATTTGCGGCTGCGCGTCTCTGAAGACGGGAACGGCAAGGCAAGTTGGAAGATTGAACCGTTGAGCGGCGAACTGCGTTCCGGCGACATGATTGTCGTTCGTCTGCGGCTGACTGGTCCGCGCGCGCAGTATGTGATGATCGAGGATCCTATTCCGGCCGGTGCGGAACAGGTCGCGCGGGTGAGTGGGATCTATCTCAATTACTCGCTGGGCCAATGGTCTGATTGGTACAGCAATCGTGAGTTTCGCGACAACCGCACCGCGATCTTCATGGACTATTTTGACGGTGACGCGACGCTGCAATACGCGATGCGCGTCGAGGTGCCCGGCGAATTCAAGGTCGCACCTGCCCGCGCGCAGTTGATGTACCAGCCAACCGTGCAGGCGAATACAGCAAATGACCGGTTGAGGATTCTCGATAAGAAGTGAAATCAGGAAAGGCTCAAATGGGCTCAAATGGTTTTCCGCTGTTATGTGGTTTTTGTGCTTCTTTGTGGCTAAAACTCACCAACGAATAAAGCGCTATGATTATCCTAAAACTTTGGCTCAAATCGATCGCAACAACGTTCGCCAATTTTGGCGCGCTATTGGTATTTGCGATCATCTACGCGTTTCTCCTCGTCGCGTCTTACATCTTTATCTGGATACGCGAAGCGACGATCTGGCAGGTGTTCGTGACCTACGCGCTGATGATCGTGATTCCGATCACTTTCTTCATCCTGCAAGCCGCGATCGTCGATCGCGTGCTGGATGAAAGATTTCGCTGGCGTGTAATCCTTATCGACGCGCTGAAGTTCCTCGTTGCGACCATTCCGCTGCTGCTGTTTGTGTGGCTACTCTATTACCTGCTGAACAAGATCTCGGCTCACTATCCGGCTCCGGTCATAGCGCCTCCGGTCGACAAGAAAGCTCCGCCGATAGCGCCGCCGTTACATTGGCCCAGCCTGATTTTCGCGACGCTGCGGTTCGTCCTTTGGGGAGTCGCTCTGCCACTCGCAGCGATTCACGTATGGATTGCCATAGCGGACAGAGACGGCGCGAGATCGTTTTTGAAACGAGTTGGCTCAGCGCTGGCGCGTGCTTTCTCGCCGGATTCGGTTTTGATTTACGCGCTCGGTCTAATCATTTTCTTTGTCCTGCCCTACGTCATCCTCGTACCCGTATTCGCGATTAAGGGGAACAAGATCGAGTTTGCATTTTTTGGTCTGCGATTGCTGCTGTCGTTCCTGTTCAGCCTGATTGGGTGGGTATTGACGTTGAGCACCTTCGCGAGAACCGTACCCGGATTACCTGCGGAGGTTGCAGCACCGGCTGTGGCGCAACCAACAGAGTCGGCCGCCTGATTTGGTGCTTGGTATGGCTAAGATGACTCGCAAACATGCAATGCTCCTCGTATTTGCGAGCGCGACGATTTTGGTGCTCACGTTTTCATTGTCGCTTACCACACCGATTGCAATCACCTGGCTCGGCCAAACGTCGCATACACACGAAGCAGAACTCGATGCCGCGCTGCAAGACGCAGCCGCGACTGCGCTCGCGAATCGCGATGGCGCAATCATCGTGATGGACGCGCAAACAGGCCGCGTGCGCGCGATTCTTAATCCAGAACTGGCGTATCAGCAGGCGTTCATGCCGGGCTCGTCAATCAAGCC
>DATNDM010000093.1:0-5227 GCA_035553235.1 Pyrinomonadaceae bacterium
CAGCGAGTGGTTGCATCAGGATCTGGTATGCGACTTTCAGAAAGTTGTTGCGCAGTGTCGCGTCAACCTGGGGCGGCGGTGTTGGACCGCGTTGACGGGCCTGATTCGCGCCGCCGCTCGGTTCGAAGGTTACGTAAAGAAATGGTGTGAACAGGTACGACGACAAACCCGAAACCGTGTTGGCGTCAGAGCCTGGATCGCGCACCGCGAGTGCAAGCAAATTCGTGTAAGCCGAATCGGCCAGTTGCGCATTCTTTTCGCGTAACGCGGAGAGGAAGAAGATCGTGTCAGGGTTGACGGCGTTGAGCGCGGGTGTTGCGAATTGCATGGCGCGTTCGACTTCGCCATCTTCGACGAGTCGGCGCGCGAGTTGCAGACGCTGCGACGCGCCGAGCCGAGTGTTCGGATCTGTGCGGCGCTGATCGGCGGCGATATCGTTGCGTTCTTTCTCGGCCGCTTCGTCTAGCGCTTTGAGAAACTCCTCGCCGAGTTTGCGGTCGCGCTTGGCGGCCAAACGCAGAACTTCACTGCGCAGGTCGGGACCACCGCGGATCACGACTGGTCCGCCTTCGGATTCCATTCGCTTCATCTCTTCCGCACGTTTTTTCGCGGCCTCGGCGTCGACAGTTTCAGCCGCTTCCCAGGCGCGGCGGAAAAGTTCGCGGGCGCGTTCGGGATCGGTGTCCCACAGCACGTCTGCGGCTCGCGCCTGCACGCGCGCGCGTCGCGTTTGGTCCTTGAAGCTGCGGGCCTCGTCGGCAAGACTCGTGACGAGGGAAATCGCGACCGTGCGTTGTTGCACGGCTTCGGCGTCTTCGGCTGCCGGTTTGGTTTTCTTCGTCTGGCCTAAGATGTTTGGAACGAGCAGAGCAAGGCAGAGACACGCGATTGCGGCGAAGGGTAGGCGCATAAACACTCCTGTAGGTCTGAAACTGCGGATGGAGCTAACCGGACGGTTCACACGCGCTCGCGGCGGGTAAGTTCCAAAAACTAGCCACAGACTACGCAGAGTATTTCTGTGCAATCCGCGTAATCTGTGGATTAAACGGCAATAACTTCCAGCTCAGGATCGACTTCCTGCTTCAACATGCTCTCGATCGCCATCAACGTGCCGGTGAGGGAACTCGGGCAGCTTCCGCACGCGCCCTGGTAGCGAATGCTCAACGTGTGGTCACTCAGTCCCATGATTTCGAGGTAACCGCCGTCACCCATCAACGCCGGCCGTACTTTTTCGTCCAAAATCTCGTTGATTCTGAGTAGTCGCGGATCGTCGCTCGCCACCGCAGCGATGGATCCACCAACGGCTGCCGCGGCTGCTGCTGCGGTTCCGTTCACAGCTTCGGCCGCACGAATCGGCACCGCGAGCGCGGGCAACAGTTCATCCCAATCGCCTTCGTCGTCTTTTTCGACTGTGATCATCCGGTCCATGTAAAAGACCGAGACCACGTGGCCCACGTCAAACAACGACTTCGCTAACGGATCGTTCTCAGCCAGGTCAGCCGAACCGTACTGCCGCGCGACGCCATTGCTGACGGCTTCGCGCAGGATAAACTTCACGGCATTTGGGTTCGGTGTCTCTTCAATATCGCTAATCTTCGGCATCTAAAACTCCTCTTTTGTCGACCACATTATAGCCCCTCATGACCCCCAGACCGAACGCACTCGGCAGTGCGTCACGCGCACAAAACTGACACTTATCTGAACGCTAAATTCTTCTTATACAAAAGCTGCTTCGGCGTTGCAGGAATCATTGCTAAATTTTAAAAGCAGGAATATACTCCGGCCCTCACTTGCCCCCCCTCTCAGAAGGTGAGTCAAGTTGAGATAGAGGCAGGCGATAGCGAGGGTCGCCTGCCTTACTTTTTGCGGGTTGAACTTGCGCTGCGCGCTTGCTAATTTGAGATAGCAATGAACATCGGCATTACGGTTTATCCAACGTACGGCGGCAGCGGCATCGTCGGATCCGAACTCGGCAAGGAACTCGCTGCACGCGGGCACACCGTCCACTTCATTTCCTCCGCGCTGCCCACACGATTGACTGAACTCAACGAGCGCGTGCGTTTCCACGAAGTGGAGATGATGTCGTACCCGTTGTTTGAGCATCAGCCTTACACGCTCGCGCTCGCGACGAAGATGGCGACCGTCGCCGAGGAAGAGAATCTCGACCTGCTTCACGTCCACTACGCGATTCCCCATTCGATCAGTGCGATTCTCGCGCGCGAGTCGCTCAAACCGCGACGACGTCTGCCCGTCGTTACGACACTGCACGGAACGGACATCACTCTCGTCGGTGCTGACCGATCTTATCTGCCCATTACGCGATATGGCATTGTCCAGTCTGACGGTGTTACCGCGATCTCGAACTACTTAAAGGACGCGACGCGCGAGATCTTTCACTTCGATGACATCAAGGTGATTCCAAACTTCGTTTGCCAGTACGACTACAAGCGTCTCGAAGTGTCGGGTTTGCGCGGAACGCTGGCGCCGAACAACGAACCGTTGCTGGTCCACGTTTCGAATTTCCGACCGGTGAAGCGGCCGGTCGACTGCGTTGAGATCCTCGCGCGCGTTTTGAAGAAAGGCGTGAAGACGCGGTTGATCATGGTCGGCGACGGCAGTGAACGCACGAACGCCGAGCACCGCGCGCGCTGCCTCGGGATTTACGATCAGTGCACGTTCGTCGGCAAGCAGCCGCGCATCGTCGATTATCTTTCTGCGTCTGACGTGTTGTTGTTGCCGTCTGAACAGGAGTCGTTTGGACTTGCGGCGCTCGAAGCGATGGCGTGCGAAGTCCCGGTGATCGCGTCGCGTGTTGGAGGTTTGCCTGAAGTCGTGACGGATGGTGAGACGGGATTTCTGAGTCCGGTTGGCGACGTCGACAAGATGGCGTCGGACGCTGCGCGTTTACTTTCCGACGAGAAGTTGCGGCACGAGATGGGCCAACGTGCGCGCGAGTTTGCGATCGATCGCTACTGTACGGACTGCGTCATTCCCGAATACATCGAGTTCTACGAGCAAGTGCTCGCCAAATCCGTCTGAAATCCGTTGAATCCGTGGTTACGCATTCCCTGATAGTCGGCACGGCTGGTCACATTGATCACGGCAAGAGCGCTCTCGTCCGTGCTCTGACCGGCACCGATCCCGATCGTCTTCCTGAAGAAAAACGACGTGGCATCACGATCGATCTCGGCTTTGCCGATCTCGAGCTCGATGATCTGCGCATCGGCTTCGTCGACGTGCCGGGTCACGAACGCTTCGTAAAAAACATGCTCGCTGGTGCGCACGGCATCGATCTGCTCGCGCTAGTGATCGCGGCTGATGAAGGCGTGATGCCGCAGACGCGCGAGCATTTCGATATCTGTCGTCTACTCGGCGTCCGCAATGGTCTCGTCGTCATCACGAAAACAGATCTGGTTGATGAAGAGATGCTCGCCCTCGTTGAAGATGATGCGCGCGGACTGATTGCCGGATCTTTTCTCGAAGAAGCGCCGCTGGTTTCGGTGAGCTCACGCACGGGCGCCGGGTTGGACCAGTTGAAGTCGCAGCTCATCGAGTTGGGAAAGCGTGTCCCGCCGCGATCCACCGATTTCACGACGCGCTTGCCGATCGATCGTGCGTTTTCGATGAAAGGGTTTGGCGCAGTCGTCACCGGAACGTTGATCTCCGGACAGATCAAGGAAGGCGATGAGCTCGAGCTGTTGCCGCTGAACGTCAACGTGCGTGTACGCGGGTTGCAAGTGCATAACAA
Organism: Pyrinomonadaceae bacterium; assembly: GCA_035553235.1. GTDB lineage: Bacteria > Acidobacteriota > Blastocatellia > Pyrinomonadales > Pyrinomonadaceae > PSRF01. Next base: position 3,749 of record DATNDM010000093.1, read on the forward strand.
GTCGGTGCGCGAGGCACATGCCGGACAGCGAACCGCAGTGAATCTTGCCGGCATTGACACGTCGCAGATCGAGCGCGGGATGGTGCTCGCGCCGGCAGGACGTTTGCGGCCGACGCAGATCGTCGATGTGTGGATCGATGTGTTGCCGGACGCTGCGCGTGCGGTGCGTTCGCGTTCGCGAGTGCGTTTTCACATTGGCGCGACGGAAGTGCTGGGTCGTGTGCGCGTGTTGGAAGCTTCGCAGATCGAGCCGGGAAGTGCGGGTTTGGCGCAGTTACGACTCGAAGCGCCCGTAGTCGCAGTTCATAGTGATCGTTTTATCCTGCGGAGCTACTCGCCGGCCGAGACGATCGCGGGTGGCGTGATCGTCGATCCGTTTGCGACAAAGCATCGCGGGCGCGAGCTGGAGCACGTGGTGCAATTGTTACGTTTGCTGATGAATGAGCAGCGAACGACGAAGTTTGAGGGATTCGTTCGTGCTTCAGGTGTGCGCGGTTTGCGACTAGCGGATCTGGCTGCAGCGACGGGTTGGACCAATCAAGTGCTCGCGAATGTCGCGATAGCAGTCGAGAAGACGGGAAGCGTGGTTGAGGTTGGCGGACTCTATATCGCGCGCGACAGTTTTGATCGTTTGAGCGCCGCCCTTTTGACGGAACTGGAGCGACATCACAAGCGCGAACCGCTCGCGCGGGGGATGTTGCGCGAGACCTTGCGCGAAAAAGTATTCACGCATTCGGCGCCGGAGTTGTTCAGCGGCGTCATTGCGCAACTGGAAGGGAAAGGTAAGGTCGTCTCGGAAAAAGACATCGTGCGTTCGAGTACGCACAGCGTCGGTCTATCAGATCAGGACATGGTGCTTAGTAAACGCATCGAACAGATCTACCTCGGCGCGGGTGTCGAAGCCCCTTCGCTCGACGATGCGATGACGAAAGCAAACGTGCCTGCCGCGCAACGCGCCCAGGCGCGCAAGCTCCTCCAACTTTTGCTCGACGATCGAAAACTCGTCCGCATCCAGGGCGACATGTTCATGCACTCACAAGTCATCCAGGATCTAAAAACCAAACTCCACACCTACGCCTCCCAACACGAACCTGATCGCCTGATCGACGTCCCCACCTTCAAAGACCTCGCCGGTGTCTCCCGCAAATACGCCATTCCGTTGTTGGAATACTTCGACCGCGAACAAGTCACCCGCCGCGCGGGGGATAAGCGCCTGATCCTCAAGGCACGTTGATCATTTCGCGGAACCTCTGCTCGCTGTGGTGGTCTAATACGACGCTATAAGCTTTGCCTGAGATTCAGAAATCATTGTTGGATCGTGTCAGTACAGGGAGCGGTAGCGACCTGGTCCGTCATCAGCATTCCTATCGCTTGACCAGGTCGCTACCGCTCCCTGTACTGACACGATCCAAGTGGCATCCCGACCTTTTGAGGCAAAGCGGACGCGATAAAATTTTCGTTGACATGGTCCAACGACGA
>DATNDM010000094.1:0-4593 GCA_035553235.1 Pyrinomonadaceae bacterium
TGTTGCCTTCGCCCGAGGCGAAGAGTTCATTCACGACGCGAATCGGCGAGGCCGCGCCGAGCTTTGGGTTCCGATACTTCGGATCAAACGGAAGATTGTTCTCGAGTTCCTGCAGGTGACCGCTGAACTTCGCGAGCTTCGCAGTCTCCGCGTCGTCGCGCAGCGTCACGTATGATTCAAACGCGGCTTTGTAACTGAACAACTCGTCTTCGTACGTCTCGTATGGACCGAAGGTGGCGTCGATCGGAGAGTCGAGATCCATCCACGCGACGTCGCTTTCGTAGTAATCGTCTGAGCCGAACGCGTCAGCGCGCTTGTTCAGAAAGTTTTTGAGAGTCGCGTTGGTGGTGAGCGACGCGGCTTCGTGTAGCAGCGCCGCCGCCGGGGCTAGATATTCTTTATAAGCCTCGCTGTACGGAACGATCGAGAGTTTTCGATCTGGCCCGCGCCGGATCAACCAGAAGAAGCCGGTTGCTTTTTGCTTATCGGCGTCGGAGAGCGTTTGGACCCACGAGTTAAACTCGTCCTTCGACATGTCGTCCGGATAGTAGTTCGCGTTGAGCGGCTTCTCTTTCGGCACTCCATCTATGAACGGCTCGTTGTTGTCGAGACGCGACCATGGACCATCGTTGATGTAGAAATAATGAAGACGCTGGCGGCCGGTAGCGCTCTTGTCGGCTAGCAGCTTTTTCTCGAGCGCGTCGTTACCACTCCAGACCTGACGGAGAAACAACGGATCGAGCAGCTTTGCCGCCGCGATGATCTTGTCGAGTGCTTGCCGGTCCTGCGGCGCGAGCTTCGACGTGTCAGCAGTCAGCGTAGTCGGCGCAAACCGCGCGATCTTGCGCGCGAGATCCGGGTCGCCGTTCGCGGGCTTTTGTCCGATCAACGTGGTGGAGAGTACTGCCATTGTTACAACGATAGAGATGGTTAATTTCAATGAAGTCATCGTTTTCCAATTCGCATAAAGATGTCACTTACTAGACACGAAAAGCCCGGGATAGCAGAACTCGACAGGATATCTTCCGTTTGAAGAGTCTTACTCAGCTTCAAGGAATAATCGTCCGAGACATATTGGTCCAGTGTCAAATTCCCGGGATCCGCGATCCAATATTCTGGCACTCGATATTTGGAGTAAAGGTGGAGTTTGTCCACTCGATCTCGTCGAATATTCGCAGACCCGGGCGAAAGGATTTCGAGCACTAAGTCGGGAGGTCCGGTTAATTTCTCTCCCGTGATAATAGCGTCACTCTTCTGGTTAAGAAAAAAGACGAGGTCTGGAACAACACCGCTATACTCGCTAAAGATTAAACCAGGTGTTGGAACGTACTCTCCGATCTGATTGTCCCTCAAGAATATTACAAACAATGTGATGAGGTTGGCCAAAACTCTTTGATGTGTGAGGCCTGGTGAGCAGGACACAAAAAGTTCTCCTTCAATTACTTCGTAACGGTAACCCTCGCGATATGGCATAGCATCCAGATCGTCGATGGTGAGAGTTTTTAGTTTGGTATTCATAAGGCTCCGATGCTGGTGAGTTGTCAGCAGTTTACCACAATCATAACGCCTGGCGGTTCTTCAGGATCTTCACGAACGACGCCGAACGCAGTTCCTCGAGGCTCAATCCGGATAACTGAATCGCCTCTTCTTCTGTTAACGCGCCGCAGTTCACCGCGCGCAGGAAATAATTAAGCAGGCCCTGGCCCGTTGCGGCATCATCAAACACGTCGCCAACGAGCGTTGCCTTCGCCGCTTTCTCCACAAAATTCTTCAGTCGTTCCGATGCTGCTTCCAGTCCCTGCAGGAAAAAGGAATACACAGCGGCGTAACGCGTCGGCAACTGCGCCGGATGCAGGTCCCAGCCCTGGTAAAACGCATTCGTCAGCGAGTGCTGAATATGACTGTAGTGTAGCTTCCATGCGCGATGGACCACCTCGCGATTCTCTTCGATCTGTTCCTGCGTGAGCGGCTCACCACCCTCAACGAACCGGTGCGGCGCCACCGGCATGATGTTCGTCGCGCCATCTGAAAGCCAGATGCCCGTGCCCGCAAACGACACCTGCATCATGTGCTTCGCGAAGTCGCATGCGGGATGCAACATGTGCTGGTGCGCGGCGGTGATGTTGCACCCGGCCGTGTAATCGTACGTGCCAAAATGCGCGGCGACGCAACGTCCTTCAGCCGCTGCAAGCAGCAGCGGCAGATTGATCTGGCCCTGATGATTGATGATCGACTGCGTAGTCTCGATCATCATTTCAAACTTCAAACTACCTTCCGGTAGATCAACTTGTTTCTCGAGCCGTGATAACAGCATGGCCAGCGTCGACACCTGTTCCGGGATCGTGATCTTCGGCAACGTGATGACGAAGTTGTCCGGCAGCCGTCCGCGATTGATCTCGACAAGCGTCGAGACAAAGATATCGAGCGTGCGGAAACTCCGTGCACGCAACTCTTCATTGAACGGTTTGATGCGAATGCCGATGAACGGCGGCAGCGTTCCCTTCTTACTGCCCTCGGCCGTTTCAGCCGCGGCCGCAACCGCGTGCCCATCCTCTTCATCGTCAGGACGATTTCCGTAACCGTCTTCGAAGTCGATGCGAAAGTCTTCGACCGGTTCACGGTCGAGCTTTTCAATCACGCGACGATAAATCGTGTGGGCCAGCCATGCGCCTTTCTTCTCTTTACGCGCGCGCTCGGGTTCTTCATTCAAGAACGAGACCAGCTCGGTTGCTTCGTCGAACGATTCCGGCAGCTCGCTTTCGCCCGGCAAGTCGATGGCGCGCGCGAACGTCAGAAAGTCAGGCGCAAACTGATCCAACGAACGCCGCGCGAGGGAACCGAGTCGCTTCGCCGAATCGGATTTGAACAAGTGCGCGCCGCCATAAACGGTGTGGACAGGCTGGCGCCGCCCGGTTTCGCCGGGGTAGTGATGCATGAACTCTTCATTTGCCTGTCGCAGGCGATCACTCAGGTCGTTAGTCAGAGCGCTATCAGAAAGAGAAGAAGTCATCGTCGTCCTCGCAATGAAGTGTGCCCACAGTCTAACAGACCCGAAATAGTTTATTGACACAGCCACGTGCTCGTGCCGACGACCACCTCGTCGAATTAGAAAATTTAGTGGCACATCTGCCACATCTTGATCGCTTCGATTGGGCGCACGAGCATCAGCAGTTGAAGCATGAGGCTATCGTGTATCCAAAGCGTCAGGACCACCTCGATCAACACGAACACGATCAGCGATCGGACGACGCCGAGCCGTCGCGCGATCAGAAATCCGATCAGCGCACAAGCGAGATCGCCCAGCGAGTTGACGATCGTGTCGCCCTGGTAACCGAGTGCCGCCGTTTCAGTGCGATATTTGTTAATTACAAAACTCGTGTTCTCTAACACTTCCCACGCACTTTCCAACAACAGCGCCAGCCAGAACTGCCAAACACTCGGCATACGCTTGAACAGCAGTGTGATCAGCCAGAAAAACAGAAATCCGTGCAGCACGTGTGTGAAGCTGTAAGGATCGAGTAACTGTTGCGACGTGTTTGAGCTGCACCAGTCGCTAACCCACACCGCGAAGTGCCCACAGGCGCACAGGAACCGCCGCCCCTCCGCGTGCAGTAACGCGACGAGCGCGAGCAAGACGAATACAGTCGACGACACGATCTTAGTCACGCAAAAGGCACAAAACCACAAAAGGTATTAGCTCGTCCACTACTCTTTTGTGATCTTGTGCTTTTTGTGACTCGACCTCACGGTGGGCCGAAGCGGCTGCGGTATTCGGTGGAGTAGATGAAGATGAAGATCATGTGGCGCAGGTTACCAGGGTCGGAGTTCAGCGTGTCGATGTTGTTTTTGTAGCCAATCGTGTCGGGGTCGCGGCGCAGGAAACCGAAGTACTGAATCGACACTGTGCCTTCTGTCAGAAAACGATTTAGAACTGACGGAGTCTCAGCGATCCCGCGCAGTATTTGAGCGTTTGTCATGTTACCGGTGACGGTGAACGTGCTGCTCGGCAGGCCGGCTGTTTGTAACAACGCGTTCGCCAACGCTTGCCCATTCAAGCTGCCGTATCGCGCCACGAATTCCGGCCGCTGCACGAATGCATCCGCAAACGCCACCTTGCTCGCTTCTTCTTCCGCGGGCGACTTTGGTCCACCGACCTGGGCCATGTCAGGGATGAACTGGGCGTAAGTCGGTCGCTCGTTGTAGCTGACCATGTAGAAGCGAAACGCCCAGTAACCGCGATTCAAGAACTCATCAGACTGGAAAAATCCCGCGGCCACATGCAAACGATCGCAGTCAGACGTTTTGGGTTCACCGAAGCCGCTGTTCGGACACTGCGAGAGCGTGTCCATCCAGTTCGACAGTCCAACTGAATCGGGTTGTCGATTCAGAATGTCGAGATACTGCTGACGAACAAAGAATTGCGCGCTATCGATCGGATTGCTCGTCGGTGCGACGGAATCGTTGTCGAGGATCGTAACGGTTGCGGTGTTTGTCGGACCGAGCGTCGCGCCCACCGCATTGGTCAAAACGATATTGAAGGTCTCGGTGCCTTCCACCAGTACGTCGTCAATCAACGGAACAAAGATGGTCTTC
>DATNDM010000095.1:0-5594 GCA_035553235.1 Pyrinomonadaceae bacterium
CCACCCTGTCCGATTGCGCCGACGATGGCGCCGGGCCGTCCGCCCGCATCCGGGTTCGGCGTGTTCGGATCAAAGCCACGCAGGAAGCCGCGCGCCTCTTCACGCGGCCGGCCGTAGTCGTAGCGGATGCCGACGTTCACGGTGAGTTTCGGCGTAACCTTGATGTCGTCCTGGGCGAAGAAAGCATTCGAAAAGAAACGTAGCGCGGGATCGATTGTCTGATTACTGTTGAACGAAAACTCCGGGCGGCCGGTGATGAGGCTCGCGATGGGCCAACCCTGATTGAAGTCGCTGGTGTTGCCGGTTTGATTGCTGCGGAAGTTGAAGTTGCCGCCGATGTCGAAGTGCGCGGCGTTGTTCAACTGTTGTATGCGCACTTCACCGCCGAATCTCATCGTGTGGCGGCCTTTGATGACAGTGGCGACGTCGCTGAGGTGCTCCGAATTATCGCGAACCCGGTTGTCGAAGAATGTCGAACCGCCGGGTTGATAGGCTCGCGGATCCGTCGACGTAACGGCATCGCCGTAGCCTGGAAAACCGATCAGGGGCAGACCGAAGTTCTGCGTTGCGCTCGGGCTCAGTCCGAGCGTGCTGACCGGAATGCCGCGCGAAAAATTTCGGTTCTGCACGTCTGAACGCGAGAAGCCGGCGTTGAAGTGGTTGATGAAAGTCGGCGTTGCAGTCCAGTCGTGTTGCAAGCGCGCGTAATACGATTTGAAGATCTGGTTCCAAACGCCCTGTTGGACGAAAGGCTCGGGAAAACGAGGGAAGCCACCCTTGATGCTCGGCAATTTTCGAAATGTGTAACTGAAGTTGATCGTCTGTCGATCAGTCACGTTCTGCGTGATCTTGGTGACGTAGTAGTTTGTTCTCGCGGTCGCTTGCGATGTAGCGAGATAGTTGCGAAAGACTGTCGAGCCGTTTGGACCGGTCTGGTTCGGCAGTGGAAAGAGGTTGACGAAGTTTTTGCCGATCTGAGAGATGCGGGCGCCGCCCTGGTAAAGATCCAGCCGGTTACCCGGAATCGGCGTGCGCGTTCCCGCAGGCTGAGCCGGATCGAAGATCTGAACCGGACCGCCGAAAAATTGCAGCACGTACGGATCGGTCAACAGCTCCCCGAAATCACCATTGCGCATCCTCAAACTCGGAACGGTTATCTGAACATTTTCAGACTGTGACGTCCGATAACCACCGTAGTTGAAAAAGAAAAACGTTTTGTTCTTGCCGCTCCAGACTTTTGGTCCACCTTCGCCGAAATGCGGCAGGTAAAGCGGTCCGCCGACACTGAAACCGTAGTCAAACTGGCGATCGAGCGGCTTGTCGAGGCCGAGGATTCGATTGCGATCGATGTTGGCGTTCAGCGCGTCGTTGATGTGGAAAAGATAAGCTTCGCCGTGAAAATCGTTGCTGCCGGTCTTGATCGTGAAGTTCACGACGCCGCCGGAAGAGTTGCCAAACTCGGCTGAATAGCTACTCGTCGAGAGTGTAAATTCCTGAAACGCGTTCGGGCCGGGCGCGACTTCAGAGAAGAACGTGCCATTCTCGCCGCGACGCGTTTGGGCGCCGTCGATGAGTATGTCCGCGCCGAGTCCCTGGCCGCCGTTGATGCGGAAGTTGGTGGCGTTCGTGCCGGTGCTGCCCGAGGTCGCGCCTGTTGGTGTGCGGTCGTTCGATACGACACTGCTGTCAAGAAAGATGAACGACAGCGGCGAGCGGCCGCCGCTTTCAGCCGCAACCAGCAAGGGCAGTTCGCGCACTTGTCGCTCACTCACGTTGAGCTGGCTGGCTGGGTTCTCGGTTTGCAGTACGGGTGTCGCGTCGCTCGAAACGGTGACGTTGCTGACCATCTCGCCGATTTCGAGTTTGACGTCGACAGTGCGGATCACCTGCACCGCGACTTTGATATCTTCGACCGTGGTGGTCTTGAAGCCGGTGGCTTCGACCTTGATGGAATAAACAACTGCCGGCAATTGTGGGATGGTGTAGTTTCCTTCGCCATTCGTGCGTGTTTCGCGAGTCTCGCCGGTTTGCACGTTCAGCGCAGTGACCTTGGCATCGGCGACGACGGCGCCAGTCGGGTCCGTTACTCTTCCGGTTAGTCCGCCGCGGTCACTTTGGGCGAAGACGGGCGAAGCACTGACAAGCATGAGCACGAGTAATAGGGCGAGCGGCAAATTAGAAGCTCTCATTTTCAACCTCCGAGGCAGTCAGACGCGAGCAGCAATTTAGATTTCAGACGACAATTTTGAAGACTCGGATAACACACGTAGCCCAGCGATTTTCTGGGCGGAACGTTGCAGGGTTCCAATCAGCTGGCTTGTGTGTAAAACTTCCCGAATCGATTAGGGGTTTGTTCATTTACAATAGAAATGAACACTAAGTCAAGAATTATCTTTTGGAAGTGTGGCGAATCTCACAGGTATAGGCTTAGGACGTGGATTGACGCGGATTACGCAGGTCTGCGTTTTGTTGGTCGTCGCCTCGGCGGCGCTGACCTTAGCGCAGCAGACCGCGGAACTCGACGGTGATATCCGCCAGGTCCACGATCCGAGCATCATCAAGGACGGCGATACCTATTACCTGTTCTCAACACGCGCCGGTATCGCGATCAGGTGTTCGAAAGACCTGGTGCACTGGCGTCTTTGCGGCGACGTGTTCGCGCACCTTCCGGAATGGGCCGTAAAGGACGTGCCCGGTCTGCGGGGTTTGTGGGCGCCCGACATCTCGTACTTCAACGGCGCATATCACCTTTACTATTCCGTCTCGACCTTCGGCAGCAATCGCTCGAGCATCGGCCTCGCGACGAATCAAACTCTCGATCCGGCCAGCGAGAAGTACCGGTGGCAGGACCAGGGGAAAGTGATCGGCTCAAACGCTGCAGACGATTGGAACGCGATCGATCCGAACGTAGTGTTTGACGAACGTGACGAACCGTGGCTGGCGTTCGGCAGTTTTTGGAGCGGCATAAAACTTCGCAAGCTCGATCGATCAACGGGCCAGCTTTCGTCGCAGGATCAAACTCTCTACTCGCTCGCTAGCCGTCCGCGAAGCTCCGGATCGCCAGGCGCGATCGAAGCGCCGCTCATCATCCGGAAAAACAACTATTACTATCTCTTCGTTTCTTTCGACTTCTGTTGCCGCGGCAAAGACAGCACCTACAACATCCGCGTGGGCCGCGCCCGGCGCGTCACTGGTCCATACCTCGATCGAAGCGGCAAGCCGATGATGGAAGGCGGCGGAACACTCGTGATAGCAGGCGCGGGCCGGTGGGCCGGACCGGGTCACTGCTCGATCCTGCTGGAAAAGGACGTCGACCGGCTCGTGTACCACGCTTACGACACGGAGTGGCGCGGTGTCCCCACCCTGCGGATTTCTACAATTCGATGGGACGCGGACGGTTGGCCCACAGTCGCGGGAAACTAGCCTCTGGTCTTTTTTTCAAAAGCTTTTACCCACAAGAAGCACAAAAGACTCAAACAGGTTTTTGCTGATTTTTGTGTTTTTTGTGCCTTTTCGTGGCTAAATTCGTCTAAGCCCGGTGCACTTCGATGCCCTTCGCGATGAAAGGCGCGATGGCTTCGTCGGACACGCCCTTGTCGGTGATCAGGATGTTAACGTCGTCGAGCGGGCAGATCAGCGCGGTGCCAACAGCCCCGATCTTGCGATGGTCCGCGACCACGATCTTCTGACGCGCCTGTCGCATCATCGCGCGATGAATAGTCGCCTGATCCGGGTAGTTCGTGGTTAGACCATGTTCGACGTCGACCCCATCGACACCGATGAAAACTTTGTCTACGAAGATCTCGCCGACGCTTTCGATCGCCGCCGGACCAACGAGCGCGAACCAGTCGCCACTCAGAAATCCGCCGGTGACGATCACCTTCAGATCGTCGCGGTGACTCAGCTCCATCGCCACGTTTACGGCATTGGTCAAAACGGTAATGCCTTTGTGAAGACAAACGCTGCGTGCAACCTGCGTCGCCGTGGTTCCGGCGCCGATCGCGAGGATGTCTCCATCGCTGATTAATTCAGCCGCCACGAGACCGATGCGACGTTTTTCTGCGCTGCGCTGCCGCTCTTGCTCGTGGTAGTAAGAGACGTGACGAAACGGTTCGTACAGCAACGGCTGCACGGGAACAGCGCCGCCGTGGCTGCGACGAAGTAATCCGCGATGCTCTAACTCGCCGAGGTCGCGACGGATCGTCGCGGGCGACACTTTCAGGCGTTTAGCGAGTGGAAGGACAGAGACCTTACCGGTGCGCAGCAGTTCCTGCAGAATCAGTTGAGCACGTCGCTCATTCGGAGAGGGGTCGTCCGGCATCTCGGGTAGTCTGTGAATGAACAGACCTCAATTTAGCAACTATGGTTGTGGTGGATCAATCAACTTGAGAATCACTCGCTCCTGATCACGCTGGCGTTTGCGTAGCTCGTCCGCGCGATCAAACATTCTTTTCGCCGCCGCTTGCTCGCCCAGTTTTGCGTAAACGAGTCCGAGTTGATAATTCGCACGCAGGTCGTCGGGATCGAGTTGAATGGCGCGTTCCAGCTCTGCACGAGCATCCGCAAAGTTACCCGCTTCGCGATAGGCGGCACCGAGCGCCGCATGGGCCGCCGCGTGGTTCGGACGCGACTGAACTACACGCCGAAACGTGTTGAGCGCCGCGGCACGGTTGTTCGATTTCTCGAGACTCACTCCAAGCAAGTACTCCGTATCCGGATCCGCTTTGAGATTCAGACTCCGTTGCAGCGCCGCCTGCGCTTCGGGAATTCGATCCTGACGAAGCAATGCAGCACCGAGCAGATACAAGCCTGAAGCATCACGCGGTTGCAGCGCAACGTACTCGTTCATCAAACGCGTCGTCTCGACAACCTCGCCCTTGGTCCAATGCGCCGCCGCGAGCGCGTAGAGATAAGCGGGTTCGCGTGGGTACTCGCGGTGCAGCCGTTCGAACACCGGCAAAGCATCGAGGACTAACTCCATTCGCAGCGCCGTGACACCGAAGTCGTACAAGACCGCGGCTGAATTCGGTGCGACGCGACGCGCGGCCACGAGGTGCGAAAGCGCCTTCTCCAAATTTCCGTTCGCGCGTGCGACTCTTGCGAGTGCACGAAGCGTCGCGACATCGTCAGGCTTGATTGCGAGTGCGGCGGTCAGATGTTCTTCGGCTTTGTCATACTGTTTCAGGGCGGCAGTAACGACGCCGAGTGCGTACAGCACTGGAAATGACGAGGGCGCGTTTTGCCGAGCAGCTTCAAGGATGCCGATTGCCTCTTCGTTCAAACCACCTCGCGCGAGCAGCAACGCAAACTCAACCTGTGTTTCCGGTTCGGCGGCAGTCGATTGCCTGAAGTCGCTCGCGAGCGACTTCAGTTCGTCCGTTCGTTTGAGATCGGCCAACACGGTCGCGAGCTTCAGCGTGATGTCAGCGCGTTCGGGCGCGAGCTTGTGGGCACGAACCAGGAACGGCAGCGCTTCCGCAGTTTTGTTGCTACTCAACAACAGCTCGGCGAGATTGATGTGGGCACCGACGTGTGATGGCAAATTCGTGAGCGCCCGTCGAAAGAGTCGTTCTGCTTCGGCGGGGCGATTCTGT
>DATNDM010000096.1:0-2067 GCA_035553235.1 Pyrinomonadaceae bacterium
GCACAAAAGAATCGAGAACATTCTATGTGCATTTTGTGCCTGCATTTTTGTGCCTTTTTGTGGCATCAATCACTGCGTAACGTTTGCATCGGATCGATTCTGGTGGCACGTCGCGCCGGAAGGCCGGAGGCAATGAGTGCGATAGCAATTACGAGCATTGCCATCAAGAAGTAGATCAGCGGATCAGTCGCGCTGACGGCGAACAGCAGAGACTTCATAAACTGGTTCAGCGCCAGCGACGTGGAAAACCCGAGCACGAGTCCAACCCCAACCAGCACCGCGCCTTCGCCCAGGATCAACTTCATCACTGCCCTCTTCTGTGCACCCAACGCGACTCGAATACCGATCTCTCTGTTTCGTTGCAGCACTGCGAAATTCATCGTCGCATAGATTCCCGCGCCGGCTAACAAAGCCGCCAGAAATCCAAACGCCGAGAACAGCCACAGGTTGAAGCGTCGCGGCGCCACGGCATCAGCGACAAACTGATCGAATGGCCGAACGTTGAAGACGACCGCGCGTGAGTCGAGCGCCTGTAGTTTCTGCTGGACCGCAACGATCAATGACGCGGGATCTGTTTTCGTGTTCACGATGAAGTTCATGATCGGAAATGTCGCAGACTGCTGATACGAAACGTAAAGCGCAGGTTCGGCATCGAGCTCCAGACTTCTGTGTTTGATACTCGCGACTACTCCCACGATCTCACCGTGCACAAGCTTCGACTCGCCCTCGAGTCGAACGCCAACGGGCTCGCGTCCGGCAAGATACGTGCGAGCGAACGCCTCGTTGACAACGAACACCTGAGGCGCGCCCTCGCGTTCATCGAACAAACGCCCCTTCTTCAGTTCCACTCCAGCCGTCGCAAAGAATGAAGGTGACACGACGCGATAATCGGCGACTCTTTCATCAGCTTTCGTGCCGTTGGTCTCGCCGGCAATGCGAAACGGCAGCTTCATCGTGCGCCCGCCGAGCGGCAGATGCGAGATCGCGCCGACAGAAGTCACGCCAGGTAATGTACTCAACGTCTCGAGTGCCTGGCGATAAAGCTCCTTGCGTCTCGGGCTGCCATTTGGATAATCACCAAAGCTCAACGACAGTCCGGCCGTTAACAAGTGCTCACTCTTCATTCCCGAATCGACGGCTTGCAAGCGCCAGAAGCTCTTCACGACGAGACCCGCGCCCGTCAAAAGGATCATTGCCAAAGCGATCTGTCCGACGACAAGCGTGCGACGAACGCGATTCGATCGGCGCGGCGTGGTCCCGTGACTGTTCGAGTTTTTGAGCGCGTCGTTGAGTGCTAACTGTGAAGCCTGAAATGCCGGGAATAGACCAAACAGGATCGTGCTTAGACCTGAAATCGCCAACGCGAAACAGAATGCTGGGATGCTCAGCGCGGATTCGGTCAGGCGCGGGACCGAATCAGGAGCCATGGTCCGTACTACCGAAAGACACGCCGCGGCGACAAATACTCCGAGAGTGCCGCCCAACACGGAGAGCAGCATGTTTTCGATCAGGAATTGCCTCACGATGCGGAAGCGGCCCGCGCCGAGTGCGAGTCGTAAGGCGAGCTCGCGACGTCGAGTGTGAATGCGTCCGAGTTGTAAATTCGCGACGTTCGCACAAGCGATCAGCAACACGATCGCGACCGCAATAAATAACAGCAGCAATGCCTCGCGCGAGTTACCAAAAAGATAAGCACGCAGTGGCTGAACCTGAACCTGCCAACCTTGATTTGTGTCGGGATAGAGCTCTTCCTGCCGCTGCGTCAACGTGTTGATTTCAGCTTGAGCTTGTTCGACGGAGATGCCGGGTTTGAGTCGACCGATGGTGCGCCAGTTGTGGGAGCCGCCGCGGTCGAGATCGTCGTGCGTGATCTCGGTCATAGTGAACAGATCCACGCGCGCGGGAAAATTTGTTTCGGCAGGCAGAACGCCAACGATCATGGAGGTAGCATTCGGGGCGTTGGGTTGTAAGCCGAACGTGATCGTCTTGCCGATGACACTTCGATCACCGCCGAATTGCCGCAGCCATAAGGCGTGACTGATGATCACTGTATCTTCGGGTTCGTTG
>DATNDM010000097.1:0-2480 GCA_035553235.1 Pyrinomonadaceae bacterium
GATCTCTCAATTCGATTAAAGGTCATTTAGACGGTGTGCCGATGTTCACATCGATCTTCTTGTTGCCTCCAAACCACCTTCCACCAAACACGAACAACGCGCCGACCACCAGGATCACGAAGATTACGAGAATTGCTATGATTCCGGTGCTAGCTGTACTGCTACCATTGTCTGCCATCTCTTTTTCCTCCTGACTGATTAAGCGGCCCGTTTACCGCACTCTAGGCCGCGGTTGTTTCGCCACCTAACAACGTCAAAATCTCTCCGGTGACATAACTGGAATCCACTTCCGACGCGAAATACACATAAGCCGGCGCGATCTCTTCCGGCTGCGCCGGACGCTTCATCGGCGTGTCACTGCCAAACTCCGCCACTTTCTCTGCTTCCTTGTCCGCCGGATTCAGCGGCGTCCACACAGGACCAGGCGCCACACAATTGACGCGAATGCCACGCTCGACGAGGTTCTGCGCCAGCGATTTGGTGAACGCGTGAATCGCACCTTTCGTCGCGGAGTAGTCGAGCAACTGCTTACTCCCTTCGAGACCCGTGATCGATCCGGTGTTAACGATCGCGCTGCCCTCTTCGAGATGCGGCAACGCCGCTTTGGTCATGTGGAAGTAGCCGTAGATGTTTGTCTTGAACGTCTGGTCCCATTGTTCCTCGGTAACGTCTTCGAGACTTTCCTGAGACTGTTGAAATGCCGCGTTGTTGACGAGAATGTCGAGCTTGCCGAACTTGTCGACAGTCTGCTTCACCAGCTTCCTGCAAACTTTCGGATCGCGGACGTCGCCCGTTAATGGAAACGCCTGTTGACCCTCGGCTTCGATCGCGCGCCTGGTTTCCTCGGCGTCACGTTTTTCTTCTTTCAAAAACGTGAACGCCACATCAGCACCTTCGCGTGCGAACAACACCGCGACAGCACGACCGATACCGGAATCGCCGCCAGTGATCAGCGCGACTTTCTCTTTCAGTTTTCCGGCACCCTGATACTCGGGCGCCTTGTAGTTCGGTCGCGGTTTCAGTTTCGCCTCAACACCCGGCTTTGGTTGATGCTGTGCCGGCATGGGCGACTTCGGTTCTTTCAACTTTCCGTTACCCGCCGAACGTTTCTTTGCGCTCTTACTCGCCATTAGTTATCCCCTTGTTCGTAATGAGAGCGCGATTCTGCAAATCACGATCCGTCGCTGGCATCGCGATTGCGCAACGGAAGAATGTGTAGTGATTTGGGTGTTAAGTGCCCCGGAACTAAACAACGCGGGGCGAGGGCTGTACAGGAAACCTACACTTCATAGGGGGATGATATATGGCAAAGAAATCAGCTAAAGGCCATCGTGAATTGATTGACACTGGTACAGACAAGCGCTACGTGAGGCGAAATGAGAAGGGGCAGTTTGACGAGGTCGTAGACGTGGGACGTTCACTCGCTCAGGATCGGCAACGTCACGCGAAGACCAAAGTTCCACCGGGGCAAGGTGATCGTGGCGATCAGAAGAAAAGATAGTCTCAGCCGCGGATTTACGCAGATGAACGCGGATATAAAGAACAATTCTTATCCGCGTTTATCAGCGTGAATCCGCGGCTTTTTATTAACTCGCTGAAAGTAATCGTTGAGCATTCGAGCATGACAAATCAAACACATCTGCTCCGGCAACTCCACGTTGGTCGTCCTGATCAAGGCGCCACACCACGAGCAGAGAATTTTGAACTTAGGATTAGTGCGAGGATCGATACGTTTACTCAAGTTAACCTTCCTGACTGACCTGATATCCAGATGTACAGACAAATCGCGTACCCATGACAAACATCGAACGTTTGCAGAACATCGGCATACGTCGACTCGGCACTCCCAAACGAGGCTTTCGTTACCAGTCGCAGAATGGCCGTCTCACGAAAACTGATCTCGACCGGATCAACGATCTGAAAATTCCGCCTGCCTGGACGAATGTGTTCATCAACCCGGCAGCGAATGGACGAGTGCAGGCGATTGGCCAGGACAATGCGGGTCGCTGGCAATATCTCTATCACCCGAGTCACACGCGCGCGCAAGAGCTTCGAAAATTTCGCCGCATCACGAAATTCGCCAAGGCGATCCCGAAGATGCGCGCCACCGTGTCACGCGACTTGCGTCAAACGGGTTTGACTCGCGAACGCGTGCTTGCAGCGGTGTTGCGCATTCTGTCGACGTGTTACATGCGACCGGGCAGCGAAGTGTATGCGAACGAGCACGGCAGTTACGGGATCGCCACACTGCGGCGCAAACATGTCACAGTCAAAGGCGATCTGATCGAATTCGATTTTCCCGGAAAGTCAGGCGTGCGACAGCAACGCCAGTTACGCGACCGCCAAGTGGCGCGCGTGATTCGCGAGACGATGAAGCTGCCGGGTTACAACGTGTTCAAGTACATCAATGGCGACGACAAGCCGGTGAAGGTAACGCGACGTCACATCAACGAGTACATCAAAGAAGTTATGGGCAGCAG
>DATNDM010000098.1:0-3421 GCA_035553235.1 Pyrinomonadaceae bacterium
CGCAGCGCCGTATGCTGCTCTACGAGGCCGCCGTGGTACGGAGTCTCGTAGAGCAGTGTCACATCACGTGGATGGGAATCGAGCGAGCGTTGGAGACGCTGCAGTACAGGCACCAAAACAGCGGGACCGAAAGGATTGAACATATAGAGGACGAGCGGTGTCAGCGGAAAGTCAAACTCGGCGGCGTCGACGTTCAGAGTCTTCAGGTTCTTACAGCGCTGCGTTTTGCTCCGGTACTGTTGAATGTTTCGAGTCGCGATCTCGTGTAACTCAGTAGCGAACTCCACGCCGACGATCTCAGCAAAGGGAAACTCTGAAGCGACGAGCAGCACGCGGCCCTTTCCAGAGCCGAGATCTACAAACGTGTAAGCCCGATGGTCGATGCTCAATGAGCTGAGTACTTCGGAAAGAAACTTCGGATGAGACGGATAATATCTTCCGTGACCCGTGTTGTTACCGACCAGAGTTAAATCGGTTAGATTAACAGTGCCGCAAGTGCGAACCCCATGACGCCAATCAAACAATCTGCAACGTGCTTCGCTTACGGCAGTGCGTAGAGCATCCGGAATGTTGTTCATCAATTAACCCTGCGAGATCGTGCGGCGACGCTATTTATCCGTGAGTGCGGTGACGCCGGGAAGTTCTTCGCCCGCGAGAAACTCGAGAGTGGCGCCGCCGCCGGTCGAGATGTGCGTGATTTTGTCGGCAACGCCGGCGCGGGTCACGGCTGAGACTGAATCGCCGCCACCGACAATAGCAACAGCGCCGCGCTCGGCCGCTTCGGCGACGGCCCTGGCAACACCGATCGTGCCCTGATCGAATGGTGGTTCTTCGAAGACGCCCATTGGTCCATTCCAGATGATCATCTTCGCGTCCTGAAGTGCAGCAGCGAAGTGGCCCACGGTTTCGACGCCGATGTCCATGCCAACCAAACCGATGTTTGTAAACTCGATCGGAATTGTCTTGGCAACGATCTGCTGGCCTTTGATCGGCTCGTAGCTGTCAACGACCTGATGGTCCGTCGGTAGAAGGAAAACAATCCCCTTCTCTTCCGCGCGCTTCTTGATCTCGAGCGCCGTCGCCAACATGCTGTCTTCGACTAGCGACTTGCCGACCGTAAATCCTTCAGCTTTCAGGAACGTGTAAGCCATCGCGCCGCCGATCAGGATCTTGTCGACGCCGCGATCGATCAGCGCGTTAATGACGGGAATCTTGTCGGAGACTTTCGCGCCGCCGAGAATCGCGACAAACGGATGTTCGGGGTTGTTAATCGCTCGACCGAGATACTCGAGTTCCTTCTCCATCAACAAGCCCGCGGCGGCTTTCGAGACGTGATGAGTTATGCCGACAGTTGAGGCATGCGCGCGATGTGCCGTGCCGAACGCGTCGTTGACGTAAAGATCGCAGAGCGAGGCGAGTTGCTTTGCGAAATTGTCGTCGTTCTTTTCTTCTTCAGCGTGGAAGCGAAGATTCTCGAGCAACGCGACGTCGCCGTCCGCGAGTGTTTTCACGGTCGACTCAGCGGCCTCGCCAACGCAGTCTTTGGCAAACGCGATGGGCTTTTTCAGTAACTCCGCGAGATGCGCGGCGACCGGACTCAGACTGTATTTGTCGACGCGTTCGCCTTTCGGCCGGCCGAGATGTGACGCGAGAATCACGCGCGCGCCGTGATCGATGGCGTATCGGATTGTCGGCAGTGAAGCCGTGATGCGTGAGTCGTCGTCAACTCTGCCGTCTTTGATCGGCACGTTGAAGTCGACTCTGATGAAGAGCCGTTGACCGGAAAGCTGGAGATCTCGAATAGAAAGTTTAGCCACGGCAGTACGGTCCACAGATTACACAGATTCATTTAAACATCTGTGTAATCTGTGGATGGTTTTAAAGACCTTTGCTCGCGATGTATTTGATTAAGTCGCGGACGCGGCACGAGTAGCCCCACTCGTTGTCGTACCACGAAAGGACCTTCAACATCGTACCGCCGATCACTTTTGTGTACTCCGCATCGACGATCGAAGAATTCGGGTTACGCTTGTAGTCGACTGAGACGAGTGGCTCTTCGCTGAAGTCGAGAATGCCGCGCAGTTCCTCATTCGCCGCATCCTTGAACGCGCGATTCACTTCTTCCGCGGTCGTTTCCTTCTCGAGGTCCATCACTACGTCAACCAGCGACACATTCGGTGTCGGCACACGCACCGAAATACCGTCAAACTTCCCTTTCAACTCCGGCAGCACGAGCGCGACCGCTTTCGCGGCGCCAGTCGAAGTCGGAATCATCGACAACGCCGCTGCACGTGCGCGCCGCAGATCTTTGTGTGGCAGATCCAGAAGCTGCTGGTCGTTGGTGTACGAGTGAATCGTCGTCATCTGCGCCGTCTTGATACCAAACTTCTCATGGACCACTTTCGCAACGGGCGCGAGACAGTTCGTCGTGCACGAAGCGTTCGAGATGATGTTATGCGCAGCCGGGTCGTATTTTTCTTCGTTGACGCCCAACACGATCGTGATGTCTTCATTCTTCGCCGGCGCTGAAATGATCACCTTCTTCACCGTGCCATGCAGGTGCTTCTTCGCGTCCTCGGCCTTCGTGAATATGCCCGTCGATTCAATCACGATCTGCGCGCCAACTGACTCCCAATCAATCGCCGCCGGATCGCGTTGCGAGAACACGCGAAACTCCTCGCCCTCGACGCTGATTCCGTTTTCGGTGGAAGTGATCTGATGATCCAGATTGCCCAGCACCGAGTCGTACTTCAGCAAGTGGGCAAGCGTTCTGGTGTCAGTCAGATCGTTGACGGCGACAAAGTCGATGTCTGGATCACCGAGTGAAGAGCGAAAAATATTTCTGCCAATGCGACCAAATCCATTGATACCAACCTTCACCGCCATTGAGAAATCCTCCAACTAAAAATGAATCTTTGTCTCGATTGTGGGACAATACCGGTTGCAAATTTGGGACAGAATTCCGCCCGGGCGTCACGCGCCTTTTGTAACCCGAAGCAGCCCCGCAGTGTCTCTAACAAGAGAAACGCAAGATTATGCGGCGCGTTTCAGCCTGTCAAGCCAGCGTTTCGAGCAAGTTTTTGAAACTGCATTTCTTAAGGTAACGTAGTAACGGCTTGATACTGTGGACCTTCGTTTGCCAGAATGTCCCGCTCTTCCTCCAGGCAACCGTTAAGATTGGAAGTAAACACGTTTAAGGAGCTCTTGGTTCGATGTCTAATTCGATAGTTACTAAGTTAATAACACCGGTGGTGCTGGCGTCTGTAGTGTTAGCGGGCATGAACAGCGCATGGGCACAAACACCACAGCAAACGCCGCAACCGACACCCGCGCCCGGCGATCCAACAAGACCGCCCGGACAGGAGCCGATTCCCGGCGTCCCTTCGCCAGTACAAAATCCGGCGGCGCCTCCGGGAACGCA
>DATNDM010000099.1:0-3803 GCA_035553235.1 Pyrinomonadaceae bacterium
GCTCGTGTCGATCTCGACGGCCGAAACATCGGCAACATTGTCGATACCAAACGTCAACGTGCGACCGCTGTGCTTGTCGCGCATCTTCATTACGAGCGCGTCGTCGGCGTTAAGAATCGCCGTGCCTTCCGGTTTCAATCCTTCGATCAACTCTGCCTTTGCGGCCGCGATGTTTTCGATCGTGCCGAGATACTCGAGATGCACCGGCGCGACCATCAACTCAACCGCGACATCAGGCGGCGTGATCTTGCAGAGCCGCTGAATCTCGTGCGTGGGCGACGACATTCCCATCTCGAGCACCGCGAGATCGAATTGATCCGGCGAACGATCTTCGCTGACCATGCGCAACACCGACAACGGCAGTCCTAAACCGTTGTTGTAATTCCGCTCGCTCTTCAAAACCCGATGACCAGCACTCTGCAGCACGTGCGCGGTCAACTCTTTCGCGGTCGTCTTCCCCGCACTGCCGGTAATCGCCACGACCGGTCTTGCCCATTCGGTGTAAACGCGATGCGCAAGCAGTTGCAACGCCGCGATCGCATCGTCAACCAGCAGCAAACGATCTTTCACATTCTCGAGCTCGCTCAAGTGATCATGACGAGCGACGGCTGCTATCGCGCCGCGCTCAAACGCGTCGCCAATGAAGCGATGCGCGTCGACAAACTCACCATTAAAACCGGCGCGGGCGTAGTCCTGTTGCGAAAGCGCAAAAAAGAGCTCGCCCGCGCCTACCGAACGCGAGTCGATGGAATAATCTTTTATCTGTTTGTCAAAGATCGAGGCGCTGATGCTTGTCGCATTCGCACCCATCAAAGCTGCTGCCTCGCCGACCTTCACCTGATTACGGCCTCTTCCTGTTATTCCTGGCCTGACGTGTTAGCGACCGGCTCCAGCAAGCATTCGACAAGCTTCGAAAGCGAGCTCTGGCTCATCGAAACGTTTGCCAAAACTTCGGCAAAACTGCCAACACGACTAGCGGCAGGACGCACGTCACCGCTCGACCCATAGTTTGGGGGATGATGTTGTGCCCGGAGGGATGAACGCTGGCTGCGTAGTCGTCGTCTGCAGTCAGCGATGCCGTAGTGTACGTCATCTGCGAGAGTTTCTTCATCTGTCGGGTTAAGCAACTTTACTGCGACCTCCCAAAATCAACGTAAATTAGTTGACCAGTGCTCACCTCTGTTCCCGCCGACGGGCTCTGCTTCATAACTTTTCCTTCGCCACGCGCTTCGACTTGCAAGCCGAGTTGCGCGCACGTTCGCGCCACATCACGCACGCTGCGGCCACGCAAGTCAGGCATCAGTATCGCGTTGCGCGTTGAAGCAGCGTAGACAACTTCACCGCCTCGCGTGCCGTTGCTGTCCACGGTTGGCATTGTGGCTTTCCGCTGCTCTTCGGACTGCGCCTGCTCTTCGCGAACCTTCTCCGCCCGTTCGGGATTTTCCTCAACCTGCTGCGCGACCAGATCAGGCGCTGACTTCGTCTCGATGTCGGGCTCGATGCCGAGTGTCGGCAGCACTTGTTCCGCAACCGCACGAAAGACTGGCGCGGCGACGTCGCCGCCGTGATAAGCGCCGGCCGGTTCGTCTATGACGACGATGATGACGACCTGCGGATTACTCACAGGCGCGAAGCCGACAAACGATCCGACAAACTTCGTCGCCGAGTAGGCTTTCGTTTTCGGATCGATCTTCTGGGCGGTGCCGGTCTTACCCGCGGCGGAGTAACCATCAAGCTGCGCTTTCTTCGCCGTTCCGTTCAGCGTCACGCCTTCGAGCATTCCGCGTAACGCGATCGCCGTTTCAGCACTGATCACGCGTCGTTGGTCTGGCTGCGCGCGATAGACAACGTTACCGCCCGCGTCGCGCACTTCGCGAATCAAATGGGGCGCAACTCGGACGCCGTCGTTCGCAAGCGCGCCGAATGCTGAGACCATCTGCACCGGCGTGACGCCGATTTCCTGTCCTATCGCAATCGAACCGATCGATGACGGCTGCCACCGCTCAACTCTTCGCAGAATGCCGTTTGTCTCGCCAGGCAGCTCGATTCCGGTTTTCGAACCAAACCCGTAACGGCGAATGTATTCGTACATCGTCGGGTCGCCGACTCGGATCCCGAGTTTGATTGCCGCGACGTTGCTCGACTTCGCGAGCGCTTCGGGGATCGTCAACACGCCAAACTTTTTGTGATCGTGGACCACGCGTCCCGCGACTGTGATCGCGCCCATCTGGCAGTCGATCCGTTCATCAACTCGCGCGAGCTTGTTTTCCAACGCGGCGGAGAACGCGACGATCTTGAACGTCGAACCGGGCTCGTAGATGTTTTGCAGCGCCCAGTTTGATCTTGTTTCCGGCTTTGCGTCCGAAACGCGGTTTGGATCGAACGTCGGCGCATTCGCGAGCGCGAGAATCTCGCCGCTGCGCGGATCGAGCACGATCACGCTGCCCGACTTCGCGTGCGATTGCGACACCGCGGCTTGCAGGGCTTGTTCGGCCTGGTACTGAATCGTTTGATCGATCGTCAGCACTACTGTGTTGCCAGGCTTCGCTGCGATCTCGTAACCCTCGTACGGTTTGCCGCTCGCGTCTTTCTCGATAAACAGTTGACCCGGCTCGCCTGAGATCTTCGTGTTGTAATACTGTTCGACGCCGCCGAGACCTTTGCCGTCGAGTCCGACGTAGCCAAGCACGTGTGCCGCGAGTGATCCGTTCGGGTAATAACGCTTGGGCTCGAGTTGTGTCTGCACGCCGGGAAGTTTCAGTTCGACGACTTTGTTTGCGACGTCTGCATCGAGACGACGCGCGATCCAGACGAAACGTTTTTTCTGATCGTGTGCTTTGCGAAAGTCACGCGCGAGATCTGCTTGCTTCAGATTGAGTGATTTCGCGAGTTGTTGCGCGTTGTGATCGAGGGTCGCGGTATCGAGACCATTCGGATCGATAAACAACGAGACTGTCTGCACGCTGCTCGCGAGCTGACGCTCCTGTCGATCGAGCAGATCGCCGCGTTGCGGACTCGTCTCGATCTCGTTTTGCTGTTGTTGGCGGGCGCGGTCCGCGAGATTGTCGTATTGCGAAAACTGCAGGTACACGAGGCGCGCGCAAACGACCAGCATCCAAAAACCAATAAAAGCCGCGACGAAAAGTACGCGGCCTGGCGAGACATCCGGTCTGGATTTTGATCGAGCTACGAGGCGTGCCAACATCAGCTACTTGTTCCCCCTAACGCCAGCGTGATGAGGACGCTTTAACCGCGCACTAACGCGGATTTTTTCCGATTTGCGCTGCCCGCGGCGTTTGTAATCCAAGACGGCGTGCAGCAGGCCCCAGCTTGTCCGGCGCGATGGCCCGCTCCCTTTCAAGGGCCAGACGCTGGTTCTCCTCGAGCAGTCGCTTGCGCTCGTTGCGCAGGCTTTCGTTTTGATAACCGTATTGCACGGCAGCGAAATGTTGCTTCGCAGCGAAGATGAATCCACCCGCGAGCACGAGACCACAGAACAACAACAATGCGAGACGCGAGAGCGCACTGACATCTCGCGAGCGGCGAATCTTTGTGTTGAGCTGATGCTCAGGAAATCGTTTCATAACAGTTATCCGCAGATTTCACAGATTACACAGATAGGCAGGTCAGTACCACCTGTGTAAGCAGGTGGGTCAAAGACTCAACCGTAGCTTAAATCCTTAATCCCCTCCGCCGACGCGGATGGTACTGACATTATCTCTGTAATCTGCGCGACTGCGGATAGTTTTAGTTTCGTTTTGTTCCAAACCATTGAAATGCTTTCGCTGGATTACCGTTCATCG
>DATNDM010000100.1:0-4442 GCA_035553235.1 Pyrinomonadaceae bacterium
CGTACTCGCCCATGATCGTCCAATGCTGATTGATGAACGACTCCATTCGATCGGCTTCGCGCAGCAGCTCGTAATACTCGGCATCGTTGTAACGAAGCGCATCACCTTTCGCGGCGAACCAGTCGTTCGTTTTACCGAACCCGAGGTTCCACGCGTAATGATGCAGTCCCCAGCCGAAGATGTCGCCAAAGAGTCCGCGATTCTTCTCAGCGGTCTGCGAAAAGAACCCGCGCGTCCAATTGAAGTCGTCGACGTTTGCGCCCGACGCAACGAATTTCAGATCCACGCCGTAACGTGGAACGGCAGCAGTGAAGCGCCTGTATTCAGACGAGTATTCTTCGGGCGTCAGGTTTCCGCCGCAGCCCCACGACTCATTTCCGACACCCCAAAATCGCACGCGAAACGGATCGCGACTCGGCATGTCTCCGCTGGCGCGTTGTTCCGCGGCGGTCGTCGAGCCGGCGGGCGAGTTGCAGTACTCGATCCATTCGTAGAATTGCTGCGCGCCGAGGCCGCGCACGTTTGCCGCGAGATAACCTTCAGCGCCGGCGAGCCGGCAGAAGCTGAGAAACTCGTTCGTCCCGAAGTGGTTCGGGTCAAACTTCCATGGACCAGGACCGACACTCTTGGGCCACTCGGGCGCATCGGCCCAGAAGTTTGTGCGTCGCGGACGCCGAGCACGCGGGCCGGTGCCGTCGCGCCAGTCGTAACTGTCGGCGAAGCAGCCGCCGGGCCAGCGGATGACGGGCGCTTTGATACGTTTGAGCGCGTCAACGAGGGCCGTGCGGATGCCGCCTGTGTTTGGGACTTTGGAGTTTTCGCCGACCCAGATCCCGTCGTAGACCACGCCGCCGAGGTGTTCGGCAAAATGTCCGTAGATCATCGGACTGATCGTGCCGATCTCTTCGCCGAGCAGGACCTCGATGCGCGAGTCGGCAGCACGCGACGACTGCGCGAAACTACGCTCGACGAAGATCCCGGCGCCCAGCGCGCCCACACCACACAGGAATTCGCGTCTCTTCATCTTTTAACCACGGATCAGACGGATCCTAAAAACGCACGTTGCTCAATCGTTTGACGACCTCGCGCAGATCTTCGTCCTCGCGTTTCTTCTGCGCGTCGTTCAGGCGTTTGAAGGTGGCCATCGCAGACTGTGCTTCGCCGGCGCGTTTGAGCCGGCCGTACGCGAGGCCTAACTGGTAATACCCGTCGGGTACATTCGGATCGAGCTTAACGACCTGTTCAAATTCGGCCGCGGCCTCGGTCCAGCGCTGCGCACGCATGTAGAGCTTGCCGAGTGAGAGACGCGCCGGCGTGAACGTTGGATCCATCTCGACTGTCTGCTTGAGATGCGTCTCGATCACGCGCGCGTCCGCATTCATCTGCTTCAGCATCGCGTCGGCGATCAGGTGATGGACCACGGCGAGTCTTGGGTCAGCCTGCAAAGCGCTTTCGTAAAGCGAAATTGCTTCGTCGTACGCGCCCGTTCTGGCGCGAATCAGTCCGAGATAGGCAAAAGCCGCCGCAAACTTCGGATCGAGTTCGATGGCTTTGCGCAAAGCGCGCTCAGCCTCGTCATTTTTGTCGAGCTTGAAGTTGGCGAATCCGAGTGCGAACCAAAGACGCGATGATGACGAGAATTGTTTGAGCGCCTCTTCGAGCCGGATAACGGCCGCAGCGGGCGCGTTTGTATTCGTTAACAACACCGCATATTCGAAACGAAGCCGCTCAGACTGCGGATCGCGCTCGATCGCGAGACGCATGGCAGGGATCGCGTTTTCCACGTGGCCGCTTTGCTCGTAAACATCGGCCAGCAGCGCGTAAACAGGCGCCGGATCGTTTCCGCGCGCGACCGAAGCTTCGAGTGTGCGACCGGCAGCAGGTAGATCTTTGCGGGCGAGGTAAACGCGCGCGAGTCGTACGACTGAATCAGTGTCGGCAGGATTGAGACTGACGGCGGCACTCAACTCAGTTTCAGCTTCCTGCAACAGCCCGGCTTCAAACAGCGCAGCGCCGAGTTCCGCGCGCGCTGCGGGAGCGTGTGCCGCCGTTCCGCTTTCCGCAGCCAACGCCGCGGCGTACCGTTGGTAGTAAGTTGATGCTGACGGATTGTCCTTCACACGTAACGCGATCACGGTGAGCGCGCGCGCGATCTCGACATCAGGTTTGATCGTGAAAGCGCGCTTGAACAACTCGGCAGATGCTTTCAGATCGTCATTCGCAAATCGGATCTGCGCGAGATTAGCCAACGCGTTTGGCTGATCGGGATCGAGTTTGAGCGACTTCTCGAATTCAGCAGCGGCGAGCGTTGATCTTCCCGTTCGCATGAGGATCGCTCCGTAGTTATTTCTGACTGACGCGCGATTAGGATCAGCTTTGACCGCCGCTGCGAAATGTCGTTCGGCCTCTTTCAAATCACCGGCCTGGTCCGCGATGATGCCGAGGTAGGTGTGGGCCGTCACTTCATCGGTTTTAAGAGCGAGTGCTTTCTCAAACGCGGCACGCGCGGCGGTGGTGTCGCCGCGATCGAACGCCGCCAGGCCCTCGTCAACTTGACCTTGCGCCGGAAGAAAGGCCACGAAAAGGCACACAAAGCACAAAACGATTTTTCTAATCCCTTTTGTGCTTTTTGTGATCATGCTCAACTAAAAGACGAACCGTCCGCCGACTTGAATCCGACGTGGCTGGAAGATATCAGCATTACGTGCGGAGATGCCGAAGTTGACGTCGTCAACGTTGACGTTTGCCAGTCCGAAGCGCCCGCGATTGAAAAGGTTGAAGAACTCAGCCCTTATTTCGAAGTACGTGGTCTCGGTAACCTTGGTCTTCTTCATGAGGCTGAAATCCTCGGTGAAGAAAGGCTGTGCGCGCAGACCACCATACGTCGGCGCGGCGTTGCCGAAGAAGCGAAGCGGATCGGAATAGTAAGCGATGTACGCGGGATTCACCGTGGCTCCCATATCGAGCGAGAACGGCGGCGCGTTGCGAAAATCGAGCGGACGCGAGAACGCTGCGGGATTGAGATAACGATAGTCAGTTCCGCCCGCGGGAATGTCGGTGTAGAACGGTTGCCCGGTGATGTTGGGCCGCAAGTTGCCGAGATAACCCGCAAGCTGAAGGAAGTCTCGCTGTCCGCCTGCGACAAACGGCGTCAGCGCCGGACCGCTTCGATACCGGTGAATTCCTGTTACCTGCCACCCGCCAAACACTCGATCTACTAAACCGCCCTGGTTGAGATATCGGTGTGCTTTACCAAACGGCAACTCGATGATGTAGTTAAAGACAAGCGAGTGCGGCGGAATATTCGGCGACACGGAACGAAGCGGTCTGCGATCGAACGGATTTTGAATTACGCCATTGAGGGGAGAATCGCCGAAGATGTCTTCGCCCGCGTCTGTGATCAACTTCGCGAACGTGTACGACAGTCCTCCCTGAATACCATTAGCGAAGCGACGCGTGACATCGACTTTTCCGGCGTTGTAAAAACTTTGCCCCTGACTTTCCAAACGGTTGTTGATGATTCCGTACTGCGGAAACGGCCGCAGCGATTGTGCAACCGTCCCGGCAAAAGCACCGCCCTGACTCGCGAAGCCCGGATAAACCGCATTCGGACTCGCCGCCAACGGAACTCCCACACTCGCCGCGAACGCGCGTTCAACCGGCGTCACATCCGCGAGTTGCTTCGACAGTAGCGGCAAACCGAGCTTGAGCGCATTCAGCGGAATCTTATTGATTGGATCGAAATTGGAACGCAGACGCGTGCCTTTGCTGCCGATGTAACTGACTTGAACAGCAAACTGCTTCGGCAACTGGCGCTGTATGTCGAGACTGTACTGAACCGTGCGGCCGGTCTTGAAATTCTTGTCGAAGAAATCGAGGTCCGTGCGGTCCAGTTGGCCCACCGCCTGATCGGCCGGATTCGCGAGCGGCACGTGCGGATAGTTGTCGAGAGTGATAAACGCATCGAGACCGCCGTTGATGTTGACTGAACCGGGACTGTAGCCGAGCACGCCGGTGTTGCCGAAGTCGTTATAGATCACGGGAGCGTAGTAGATGCCATAGCCGCCACGCACGACGGTTTTATCGTTGATCGAGTAGGCGAAGCCGAGGCGTGGTCCAAAATTAGTTCGGTCCGGTTTGACGAGCCCGAAGAACTCTGACTTGAGACCACCCTGTCCGATTGCTCCGACGATGGCTCCGGGCCGTCCGCCCGCATCCGGGTTCGGCGTGGTGGGATCAAAGCCACGCAGGAACCCGCGCGCCTCTTCACGCGGGCGGCCGTAGTCGTAGCGGATGCCGACATTGACGGTGAGTTTCGGTGTGACCTTGATGTCGTCCTGGGCAAAGAAACCATTCGAGAAGAAACGTAGCGCGGGATCGATCGTCTGATTACTGTTGAACGAAAACTCCGGGCGGCCGGTGATGAGGCTCGCGATGGGCCA
>DATNDM010000101.1:0-3676 GCA_035553235.1 Pyrinomonadaceae bacterium
TGCGTCATGCAATCTACGTTGTTCGGCCAGTCGAGATACGGAAACGACTCGAGCAGGCGTTCAGTGAATTTGTACGAACGCAAGCGAGGTCATTGTCTGCAACTGGCATAAACGTACGCCTCACCTCTCGAGAAGTTGAAGTCCTGAAGAGTTTGGCCAGGGGCCACGGCACCCGAAGAATTGCCAACCAACTCAACATCAGCTCCGCCACCGTGAACAATCACGTCAAACACATCCTCACAAAATTCGACGTCCACACGCGTCTTGAAGCGATTCGCCACGCCGAGACTGCCGGCATGATTTAATCCGCGAAGAGTGAAGCCCTGACATCAAAGCCACAAGAAGCACAAAGCCCAAAAAATAGGTCTGCGTTTTTGAGCTTTTTGTGCTTCTCTGTGGCTAAAAATTCAACACCCTCAGTTTCCCCACACTCGCACCCAATCAACCTGCATCTGTTGTGGAAACACGGTGCTGCCGTCAGGACTGCCGACGAAGTTTCCACCGACTGCGACGTTGAGAAGGATGAAGAATGGCGCCTGAAACTCAGACGTGCTGTTAATTCCACCCGAGATGTTTGCCTCTGCATACTGAACGCGATCGACGTACCACTTGATCGAAGTACTCGTGCGTGAAATCGCGTACGTGTGGAAGCCGGCCGTGAGTGAACTGGACGAGTTGAAAATTCCTCCAAACGACACGTGCTGACCATTCGCATCGGCCCAGTGAATCGTGCCGAAGTTTTTGGACGGATTCTGGCCCTGAATCTCCATGATGTCGATCTCGCCGCACGACGGCCAACCAACCGTACTGATGCTGTTACCGAGCATCCAGAACGCCGGCCAAATTCCCTGCCCTTCAGGTGCGTCGATGCGAGCCTCGACCCACGTGTTGATGCCGAACGATTGTTTTCCCTGCGTCTTCATGCGCGCCGAAGTGTAGGCAGCGCCGCCGAAACTTTCGCGCCGCGCCTCGATGACGAGATTGCCGTTCTCGATACGGGCGTTTTCGGGTCGGCTCGTGTAGTTCTCAAGCTCGTTGTTGCCCCAGCCGCCGGCGCCGGTTTCGAAGCTCCAGTTGGCTGTGCTGATTGTCGAACCATTGAACTCATCGGACCAAATCAATCGCGAGAAACCCGGAGGCGCACCGCTGGGTGGCGCCTGTGTCCCGACCGCGCCCCACGTAAACTGCTCCCACGTATTCGCGACCGTGCGGTCTGACACGAGCGGAGCCCACGACGCACGTGCGAGGTCAGCCGAAACGAATTTGTTGGTCGCTCTGCCGCGGAGCGTGAACGCGCCGCCGGCAAGGTCTGACCAGGTAAACTGTTCCCACGTGCCGATGCTGCCGCGATCGGCGACGAGCGGCGCCCACGTGCCGCGGTTTTGATCTGCCGACACAAAAAGACCTGTGCCAATAGATCTGAACGCAATAAAACCACCTCCCGCGTCAACCACCTGGAACTGTTCCCACGCGTCAGTAGTTGATCGATCCGCGACGAGCGGTGCAAACGTCCCGCGATTCTGATCGGCCGACACGAAGAGCCCGGTTGCGGACGCGCGGATCCAGATAGTCTGGCCCACGGGCGCCGCCGCCTGAGCGGTGAGTGTCAATAACAATGTGATCAATATTAGATACAGCATCTTAGTCACGTGTGACTTCGCCATTGTCTTCCTCCTCTTGGGCTGTGCCCCTTAGCAAACGTCAATGTTGTAGGGGAATGCCGGTCCAGGTTGACGTGCTGAGCCCACGTGAGAATCAATGGGAGGTCCTGAATCTGGTTGGGGATGATACTAGATGTATGTTCGGTTGGTTAAGTACTTATCCGCAGATTACGCAGACTAGTCTTATCCGCAGATTACGCAGACTATTTGATACGTCTGTGTGATCTGCGTAATCTGTGGACGACTTTTCGTTGTCTTTAGCTATTGATAAAGAAGGTGTAAAGAGTGCGTAAAAAGATCATCAGTAAAGGCGGCCACAAAGAGGCGCATAGCTTGATCATTGCAGTGCTGTTACTGCTTGCCACCGCTGCGCATGCTCAGGAGGAGTTCATCGCTGACGGTCGAGCGTTTGTTGACCTGCTCGTTAATAAGAAGTTCGCCACAGCGGTAGAGCAGTTTGACACCACAATGAAAACTGCTTTGCCCGAACCGAAGTTACAGGAAACCTGGACTTCCGTTCTCACCCAGGTTGGACCATTCAAACAAGCGGGCGCTGCGAGGGTGGAAACGCGCGGCGCGTTTACTGTCGTCATCATCACGTGTGACTTTCAAAAGGCGGCTCTCGACGTCAGCGTTGTATTCGACCAGCAAAAACGCGTTGCCGGTCTCTTTTTCGCTCCGGCGAAAAAAGCAGTCGACTATGCTCCGCCTGCGTACGTGAAGCCGGATGCGTTTCGGGAGAAAGAAACCAGCGTCGGTACGGGCGAGTGGGCATTGCCCGCGACCTTGACGATTCCCGTGGGCGCTGGTCCATTTCCGGCAGTAGTGCTGGTCCACGGCTCGGGCCCAAACGATCGCGATGAGACGATCGGGCCGAACAAACCTTTCAAGGACCTCGCCGGCGGACTGGCATCGAAAGGAATTGCGGTGCTGCGCTATGAGAAGCGCACCAAACAATACCCAGCGAAACTGATGGCGCTTCCGAATCTCACTGCTAAAGAAGAAGTTATTGACGATGCGCTTGCGGCAGTTGAACTGTTGCGCAAGACCGAAGGGATCGACGCAAAAAGGATATTCGTGCTGGGCCACAGTCTGGGCGGAATGCTCGTGCCGCGTATTGGACGTCTCGATGCAAACATCGCGGGACTGATCTCGCTGGCTGGAGCAACGCGTGCGTTGGAAGATGTCATACCCGAACAGTTGGCTTACATCTTCGCGCTCGATGGGACTGTTTCACCCGAGGAGCAAAAGCAACTCGATGAGGCGAAGGAACAGGCGGCGAAAGTGAAGGCGCTTACGCCGGAAGATGCGAGTTCCGGGACTCTGATCTTCGGTGTGCCTGCGTCTTACTGGCTCGACTTGCGCGGCTATGACCCTGCCGAAACGGCGAAGGGATTGAAGCAACCGCTGCTCATTCTTCAGGGCGAGCGCGACTACCAGGTCACGATGGAAGATTTCAAGAGATGGAATGCCGCGCTCGCCGGAAGGCGCAATGTCACGTTGAAGTCGTATCCGGTACTCAATCATTTATTCGTCGCCGGTACGAACCGCAGCACGCCGCTGGAATACGATCAGCCCGGGCACGTTGACGAACACGTGATCGACGATATAGCGAGTTGGATCAAGAAACATTGATTGGCTACAAAAAGGTCTAAACTACATCTCTAACACGACACGGAAGCGGACGCGGCCGCTGTGCATCTGTTCATAAGCTTCGTCGACGCGATCGAGCGGATATTTCTCAATCATCGGATGCACATCGCTTAACGCGCTGAACTCGAGCGTGTCTTGTGAATCTCGCGCGGTGCCTGAATACCAACCAGCGACTGAACTCCGCAGCTTGATCAACGAGAACATACTGATCGTCAGCGGCTCAGGCGGCGCCGCTGGTACAAGCAACAAGCCACTGGGCGACAATCCGTCAACCAACGGGGAGATCGCCTGCGCGCTCGGAGCAGTCGCAAGAATCACTTGCGCGCCGCCGAGTTTTTGCAACTCCGCCAAGACGTCACTCG
>DATNDM010000102.1:0-2452 GCA_035553235.1 Pyrinomonadaceae bacterium
CGGCACGTTTCCAGTCACAGAGACGGTTGCATCGTTCGATCAATCGCGCGGCCGCATCCTGCTGGCTGATGACAACACTGACATGCGTGAATATGTGCGGCGACTGCTCGCGACGAAGTACGACGTCGAAGTCGTTGCTGATGGGGAGAGCGCGCTCGAAGCGACTCAGCGCGGCGAATTTGATCTTGTATTGTCAGACGTCATGATGCCGAAGCTTGATGGCTTCGGTTTGATCAAAGCGCTGCGAGCTGATGAAAAGACGCGAACGATTCCGGTGATATTGCTGTCGGCCCGTGCGGGCGAAGAGTCGTTCGTCGAAGGCATGGGCGCGGGCGCCGACGACTATTTGATCAAGCCGTTTTCGGCGCGCGAACTGATGACGCGCGTCGCGGCTCACTTGAATCTGCAACGTGTGCGGCGCGAGTCGGAAGAGGCGATGTTGCAGTTGATGGAGCGCGAACAGAAGGCCCGCGCAAGCGCCGAGATTGCAAATCGTGTCAAAGACGATTTTCTCGCAATGCTGTCACACGAGTTGCGCACACCGCTGAATGCGATCTTCGGTTGGACGCATCTGCTGAAAAAAGGCAATCTCAGCGAGATCGAGCGGAGGCGCGGCATCGACATTATTCAACGCAACGCTGAGGCTCAGCGCGCAATCATCGACGAGTTGCTCGACATCTCGCGCATCGTTACAGGCAAGTTGCGACTCGATCCTAAACCGGTCGAACTTGGCGGCATAATCGATGCAGCAATTGACGCGGTTCGTCCGGCCGCCGAAGCGAAGAACATTCAGATGGCTGTCACGATCGACCGCAACGCTGGATTCGTCATGGGCGAAGCCGTGCGTTTGCAGCAGATAATTTGGAATTTACTTGCGAACGCGGTGAAATTCACGCCGCCGGATGGTCGAGTGGAAGTCGAGCTAAGAGCTGTTGGCCCACAGGTTGAAATCGTGGTTCGTGACAGCGGTGAAGGTATCGCTCCGGAATTTTTGCCATACATTTTCGAACGATTCAGACAGGCGGATACGTCGGCGAAGCGCACACATGGCGGTCTCGGACTGGGACTCTCGATCGTGAATAGCCTCGTCGCGATGCATGGTGGCAGTGTTCGGGCGGAAAGTGACGGCAAAGGAAAGGGTGCGACGTTTATCGTGACGCTGGCACTCGTTACCGACTCGTTGCGTCCGACAGAGCCGGCTGCGGTAAAGCCGGGTTATTGGCAACAAAACGGATCCAGCACGGAGCTCACGCCCGATGTGTTAAGCGGCTTGAAAGTTCTGACAGTTGATGATCAGCAGGACACGCGCGAACTGATCACGCTGGCGCTCGGCCGGTACGGTGCGGAAGTGAGGACGAGCGATTCTGC
This sequence comes from Pyrinomonadaceae bacterium, assembly GCA_035553235.1. Classification (GTDB taxonomy): domain Bacteria; phylum Acidobacteriota; class Blastocatellia; order Pyrinomonadales; family Pyrinomonadaceae; genus PSRF01. The sequence continues at coordinate 1,369 of DATNDM010000102.1, forward strand.
ATCGATGGCGTTGAAGATGATCGCGGACTGGAAGCCTGATGTCGTTGTGTCCGACATCGGCTTGCCGGAGATGGACGGTTACGATTTTATGCGGCGCCTGCGTGAACTCGAGGGCGATGGCGAACGCATTCCCGCCATCGCGGTGACGGGTTATGCGGGCGCAGTTGAAGAGTCGAAGGCGTTGAACGCCGGTTACGCGCTGCACCTGTCGAAGCCGATCGAATTGAATGAATTAGCGAAGGCGATAGCGCGGGTGTCGCGGCGCACTTAATCCGCAGATTACGCAGACCGCGCAGATTGGGCAGAAAGAATCACTGTAATCTGCGGAATCTGCGGACAAGACCTAAATCAATCCCATTTGCCGCGCCAGCTCAGTCGCGGTCTGTGGTCTATCATCCGGATCTTTCGCCAGTGCATGCATGATCCCCGTTGAAATCCTCCTCGGGATTTGCAGCGACTCCGCGAACGGCGCGGGAGGCTCGTGCAAGTGCCGGTTAATCACGCCGGAGACAGTCGCGGCTTCGAACGGTTGCTTCCCGGCGAGCATCTCGTAGAACATCGCACCAAGGCTGTAAACATCTGACCGCGCGTCCAGCGGTCCGCCTAAACATTGCTCCGGCGACATGTAAAAAGGTGTTCCAACCACTGCGCCTGACGAAGCGGCACCCGCGTCAGCCAACAGCTTCGCCAGGCCGAAGTCGACCACCCGCACGCTCTCGAGCTCAAACTCATCATCAGGCGCGACGACGAGAATGTTATCCGGTTTGAGATCGCGATGGACCACGCCCTGTCGATGCGCTGACCCAACACCCGCGCAGATGCCACGCATCAGTCGCACACCACGCTCAACCGAAAAGCGATTCTCACTGCGCAAGAGCTCGCGCAACGGCGTTCCTCTCACAAACTCCATCACGATGTAAGCCGGCGCGTGGTCGTCCTCAGTCTCGCCGAAATCGTGAATCGTGATCACGTTCGGATGTCGCAACATCGCGGCCGCACGCGCTTCGCGACGAAAGCGTTCGCGCGCCGCATCGTCTGTCACAAACTTGCCGAGAAGGATCTTCACCGCGACGTCGTCGCCGAT
>DATNDM010000103.1:0-5607 GCA_035553235.1 Pyrinomonadaceae bacterium
GTGGAATTGTAGGTTTCGTAAACAAATGCTTTTTCCTTTGCGGCTTGCGTGAAAAAACCTGGAGTCCCGTGTTCATGAAGAAACTAACACTGCTCGTCTTGCTCATTCTGCCCATGTTCACCGTCAACGCACAATCAAAGCACCCGCGGTTCGAGGTCACGTTCCCGGTGACTGCGAGCCCGGATGCGCTCGATGGCCGTCTGCTGTTGCTGATCTCGACCAACAACACCGACGAGCCGCGTTTTCAGATCAGCGAAGATCTGACCACACAACAGGTCTTCGGGATCGACGTCGACGCGTGGAAAGCGGGCGAAACAAAAACGATCGATCAGAGCGCCTTCGGCTATCCAGTGCGCAGTCTCTCCGACATCAAACCCGGCGAGTACTGGGTCCAGGCGCTGCTGCATCGTTACGAAACTTTCAAACGCTCCGACGGCCACACAGTCAAGCTGCCGATGGACCGCGGCGAAGGCCAGCAATGGAGCCGTGCGCCCGGCAATCTCTACAGCACGCCGAAGAAGATCCGCATCGACGCCAACACACAACCAGTCTCCATCACGTTGGACCAGGTGATTCCGCCAATCGAGCCGCCCAAAGACACGAAGTACATCAAGCGCATCAAGATCCAGAGCGAACGGTTGACGAAGTTCTGGGGCCGGCCGATGTATCTCGGCGCGCACGTGCTTTTGCCGGAAGGGTTCGACACGCATCCGGAAGCTCGTTATCCGCTCGTCATCTTCCACGGACATTTCCCCGCTGACTTCGACGGCTTTCGGGAAACGCCGCCCGATCCGAACCTGAAACCGGATTACAGCGAGCGGTTCAAACTCGCCGGCTACAACCGCATCCAGCAGGAATATGCGTACCAGTTTTACAAAGATTGGACTGGTCCAAACTTCCCGCGCTTCATCATCATCGAGATCCAGCACGCGAATCCTTATTACGACGATTCATACGCCGTGAACTCCGCCAATCTTGGTCCATACGGCGACGCGATTACTTACGAGCTGGTTCCCGAGATCGAGAAACGTTTTCGCGGCATCGGCAAAGGCTGGGCGCGCTTCGTTTACGGCGGTTCGACCGGTGGCTGGGAAGCGATGGCCGTGCAGGTGTTCTATCCCGACGAGTACAACGGCGCATGGATCGCGTGTCCGGATCCGATCGATTTCCGCGCGTACACAGTCATCAACGTTTACGAGCACGAGAATGCTTACTACGCCGAGTCGCCGTGGAAACACATGCCGCGTCCGGGCAAGCGAAACTACCTTGGCGAACTCGCCGCCACAGTCGAAGATATGAACCACATGGAGCTCGCACTCGGAACGAGTGGTCGCTCCGGCGGGCAGTGGGACATCTGGCAAGCAGTGTTTTCACCGGTCGGCAGCGATGGTTATCCGAAGCCGATCTGGGACAAGCTGACTGGGAAGATCGATCGCTCAGTCGCGGACTATTGGCGCGAGCATTACGATCTCGGTTATATCCTGAAACGTGATTGGGCTAAGCTCGGTCCGAAGCTCGAGGGCAAGTTGCACATCTACGTCGGTGAAGCTGACAACTATTTTCTGAACAACGCGGTGTATCTCGTCGAAGACTTTTTGAAGTCGACGAAGAATCCATACTACGGCGGCGAAGTCGATTACGAGCCGCGTGCGGAGCATTGTTGGAACGGCGATCACACGCGACCGAATGCACTCGCGCGTCTGCGGTATCACCAGTTTTACGCACCGAAGATCGTCGAGCGAATTTTGAAGAGCGCACCGCCGGGTGCGGACGTGAAGAGTTGGCGTTATTAAGACGCGGCTTAACGTAGATTTTTCATGATCTGCATGTGGGTTTCGAGGATGCCGGTGGCTTGTTCCGGATCAGGGGTTAGCGACCAGTCGTCGTGGTCCCATGTGCCGCCGAGAACGATGCCGTCGCGACGCGGAAACATGTAACCCGGGCCGAGATAGCAGTAGTCGATCTCAGGTTGCGGCAGCAGTATTTCCAACTGGCCGCGCACGGGTGTCAGCTCTTCATCGTTAAAAAGCGCGCGCGAGCCCAGTCCGGTGCAGTTGAAGATCACTGCCTCACGCAGCCGCGCGATCTCCTGCCGGTTGCGAAACTCCTTCACTACAACTCTGCCGCCCGCGATATAGAAGTCGCGCAACAGCGCGCTCAGATAGATCGAGGGTTCGATCAGCATCGTCGAATACTGCCGCACGAACGGGAAGCCGAAATAGTTTTCCGCATCACGATGGATTTCGAATTGCGGGTAGAGATCGTTGCCGCCCGGCAGTTCACGCCCGAGCGATGCTTCGTTGCGTATGAATTCAAACGTGTCGATCCAACGAATGCCGTATTCCGGCCCGACGAGCAATTGAAAAGCTCGATTCGAAATGCGAGACGCCTGGCGGAATTGTTCATTGAACTTCGGCGTCGAGGTTTCGAAGACAGTGGTTGGTGACCAATGCGCGCCAGCGATGTTCGATGTCGTGTCAGGCGGTAAGTCTTTCGCGTAAATCGTTACCGTGCCTGGACCATTCTGGAACCGACGTTGCAGCAGTCGCGCGGTCGAGAGTCCACTCACGCCGCAACCAAGCACAGCGAAATGTGCCGGGCGTGGTTGTTTGTGCGTGATGAGAAAGTCGCGAGCCAGATCGACAGCGAGCGACGCAGTGCCCCACGAGAGCGTTACGCCGCCGCCGCCGTGTCCGTAGTTGTGAACGACAAACTTGCTGCCGAAACGCTGCGCGTCGACAACGAAGCCGCTCGGGCGATAGGGTCGCAGTCCCACGACTTCGCGAATGATGCGATTACGGGCCACGTTGACGGGCGCAAAATGGCGCTTCGTGTCGAAGGCGTACGCGGCGCGCGCAGCGATCAGCGCAGCACCCGTCACCGCGGCGCCACGCAGGAAATCACGTCGATTGATTGCTGTGTTCATCGCGCCGCAGATTACGCAGATTTACTCGTCTCCGCAATGTGGGTAATACTGTTGCCATGACTGCATTTCCGGAATGGCTCGTGCCGATGGCGGCGACTCTGACGCAGGAGCGCTTCAGCGGGCCCGACTGGATCTTCGAACGAAAATACGACGGCATCCGGTTGCTCGCCTATAAAAAAGGCGAAGACGTGCGGTTGTTTTCACGCAATCATCTGCCGCAAGACCTTCCCGCAATCCAGCACGCGATCGAGCGTCTTCCACACGACGAACTAATTCTCGACGGCGAGATCACGTGGGGCGGCGGCAAAGTTGAGTATCACGTGTTTGACATCGTGTGGCTCGACGGCCGCAACGTCACCGCCCTGCCGCTCGAGGAACGTCGCCATCTACTCGCGCAGTTGCCGTTTCAAGAGCCACTGCATCGCGTCGAGTTGATCGACGATCCGGCGCCGTGGGAACGCGCGCAGAGCGAAGGCTGGGAAGGCGTGATCGCGAAACGACGCGGTTCGATCTACGAGCATCGGCGCTCGAAAGCGTGGCTGAAGATGAAGTGCGAGTTGTCGCAGGATTTTGTCGTCGGCGGTTTCACGGATCCGCAGGGCAAGCGCGTCGGCCTTGGCGCGTTGCTCGTTGGCTATCACAAAGACGGCGAGTTCGTCTTCGCGGGCAAGATCGGAACCGGCTTCGATACGAAGCTTCTTCTCGATCTTCGCGCCCGGCTCGACCAACGCGAAATCCCGAAGTCTCCCTTCACCAAAGCCGTCGGCCTGCCGCGTTTGCGTGCGCACTGGGTCACGCCCGAGATCGTGGTCCACGTCGGGTTTATCGAGTGGACCACGCACGGCAAGCTGCGTCACCCGCGCCTGCTCAGCGTCGTCAGATGATCACTCATCCTGAAAAGATCTTGTTCCCCGATGATGGGATCACGAAAGGTGAGCTTGCGTCGTACTACGAGATGATCGCGCCCGCGATGTTGCCGCACTTGCGCCGTCGCCCGATCACGATGGAACGTTTTCATCGCGGCATCGGTGAGGCCGGGTTTTTTCAGAAGGACGTTTCGAAAGGGTTTCCGCAGTGGCTCAAGCGTGTCGAAGTGCCGAAGCACGGCGGGACGGTCCATCATCCCATCGCCAATGACGTGCGCTCGCTGCTGTGGCTGGCAAATCAGAACAGCATCACGATTCATGTTTGGCCGTCGCGGATACCCAACTTGTACAAGCCTGACATCTGCATCTTCGACCTCGATCCCTCGAACGAAGACGATCTGGACGGGCTTCGTGCGGCCGCTTTGCAGGTACGCGATCTGCTCGAGGAGCTTGGGCTGCAAAGCTGGATCAAGACTTCGGGCTCGAAAGGATTTCACATTGCGGTCCCGCTTAATGGTAAGTCTGATTTTGGCGAAGTGGCGTCGTTTGCGCATACGGTCGGAAAAGTTCTCGTAAGTCGTAGTCCAGATCGCTTGACGCAGGAGTTTCTGAAAGTCGATCGCGCCGGACGGATTTTGGTCGACACCGGACGCAACGGTTATAGCGCGACGTACGCGGCCACTTACACGGTGCGGGCGAAGCCCGGTGCGCCTGTGTCTGCGCCGTGTACGTGGGTGGAAGTCGAGCGCGGCGCAGTTGGACCAGGAACGTTCACCCTGCGCACGATGGCCGCACGGCTTGCTGCGACCGGCGACTTGTGGGCTGACATGTTGAAAAAGAAGCAGTCGTTGACGCGTCCGTTTGCACAGATCCGTGCGAATCCGTGAAAACGATCCGCTCATCAGTTGTTCAAGTAAACCCAAGCCTCAGTTCCTGATCGCAATGTGACCCGCACACGTTCGTATCCGTCAGGTTCGTAACCATCGGCTTGTTCGAGTTCCTGTTGCGTGACGGCGAACACCGTGCCTTCGACAAAATCTGACGCCGAGCGCGTGAATTCGAGATTGCGATGATATTCAGCACCGCTCGTCGCGACGAATTCCTGATCCGTAATCTGAATCATTCGCAAGCGATATCCGACTAACGCATCAGGGCTACCGTCGAGCTTTCTGCTGAAAGTAGAGAGTTGAACGGATTCTATTTGCAGGGTGCCGTATGAAAAGAGGCGGTCTGTTTGGTCAGGCTCATGGTCCATACGCATCGCGGTCTGGCGCCGCCGGCATTTGATCTTCTCTGACTCGCTTCACCTTAACACGACGTACAACAGATTTACCTGTCTGCACGATCGCCGTACCTCCCATTGCATCGCCGTTTATCTTGTATTCCCAGGTGCCGCGGGTGTGTCCTTGGGCGAACTCGCAGGAGAGTGTACGCCGGGCTTCGTCGTATTCGAGATCGAGTTTGTACATCGGGACTCGCTTGCCTTTGACGACCTTGTCGGCAAGCAGCGTTACGAGTGTTGATCTACCTGGGACCGGCTCAAGTCTGTAAACCACAATTTCGTTTTTGCAGGCTGAGCGATTGCCCACGCAGAGCGATTCACCACTACAGGTTCCGGCCACGCCCGCTGCGGTCATTGGTCGTGCCAGGCCCTGACCCTGATTTGGGGCAGCGACGGTCGCCGCAAATACAGCCACAATCAACGCACGCAGTAAATGATGAAGCATGATCCCTTCTCTATATGTCTGTGGCTGAATTGACGAAAAGATCACGCGAATTGGAGCATGATTCACGTGCGTTGGAGAGAGATTCACG
>DATNDM010000104.1:0-3475 GCA_035553235.1 Pyrinomonadaceae bacterium
TGTCCCACCGGACCATCTGGATTGATCACATCCTTCAAATTTGCGTAAGGAACGAGCACGAACTGCGGACCAGCAGCGTACGGTCCAACCTGATACGCATCGAAGTTGATCCCCAACCCCTTCCTCGTGATCGTCCAGGTCTGATAATTCTTCGCATTCGCCGCGGCGCCGTTCTCGATCTCCGACGCTTCGAGGCCCTTGTCTTTCGCCTGCTTCTTCAAGTCAGCGATGCAGTAGTTCGCAAGCGCCGGCAAATACTTCGCGCCCGGCTTGAACAGATCCGCGAGCTTCAGCGGTTTTCCATTCTTCAGATCGTAGTTGAGCACTTCAGTAAACGTGTTCGGATGCGCCGCGCCCTGGTAATAACTGTTAACACTGAGCTGAAGACTGATCAGATCATCCTGCGCCAGCGCCACGTCGTAACCGACGTTCAGATCGCTGCCCATCGATCCTTCGGGCGGCGGCTCTTCACCTTCCGCGGGCGCGAGGTTTTTCTTGAACTCCGCCACCCGCTTCGTCACTGCCGCACGCGCGACCAGATTGAACTTCTCGAAATTCGGATTGCTGCCACCGGTGAGTTGCGGGTAGCGCGCGTCGATCTCATACATCAGCTTCTTGTTGCTTTCCTTGATCTGCTTCGCCACCAGATCCACTTCACCCGTGAACGCAATCGGCTCCTCATGCAACGAGAACGCCGTCTTCTTGTCGCTGTCCTTCTCGCTCGCCGGCTTGGACCAGTTGCCCGCGAGTGTCGCGAGCCCATCGTTCGGATCGACCGACCAAAGACCCTTGAACAAGCCCGTCTGTTTGCCGCTCTTATCAAACTCGTCGAGCGTCACGTTTCCATCTTTGTCGACGCTGCCACGCAGATCGATGCGCGTGCCGACCTTCTGGTACATGTAACTGCCGGCCAGCTGATCGCCCGTGCGCACGAGTTTCATCTGTAAATCGAGTGACGAGCCGATCGAGCCTTTGAAATGTTTGGTGATAGCTGTGGGTGTGGCGCCGCCTGCCGCGTGCTCGAGCAATGTTGCGGGCGTGGTTTGCTGCGCGGGTGGCGCGCTCGCTGCGGGAGGTGCTGATGTTTTACGACAACCGAGGGAAAGTAGCAGGCAGGCGCTGAGCAGACAGGCACGGATGTACATGGGCCTATCTTAGCAAACCAAGCTCGGCGATTGCGGCACGAACGTCTGAAAAAGTCAGCTCGCAAAGGTTGCCGCCGCTGAACAACGGCAGGTTGGTGACGTCGACAAGCGCGAACGGCGGCTGCGCGAAGTTGTCGAGTTCTTCGTCAGTCTCGAAGCTGACTTCGGCGAGGACGAGGCCGAACAGATCGCCGAGAAACATGTCGACGGAAAACTTTCGGCCTTCAAACTCGAAGGCGTAACGATTCTTGCGAATCTCGTTCGTGTCGAAGACTGATAAAACTTCGGCTTCGAGCGCGTTGAGGTAAGTGTTCGTGATGATCGTGCGGGATAAATCGTTCGGATCGGGCGCGTACTTCTGCGTGAACTTCACGGTCCACTTGTTCGTGCGCGGCTCACGCGTTTTACGAATCCGGAGCCGCGTGCCGGTGATGTAATTGTCGGTGATTTGCAGGTGCGGATCCGCGCGCGTGATTCCTTCCGGCAAGTCGCGCAACAGGTATCGACGCTCACGCTCGATACGCGCGTACTTGCTCTCCGGAACAATCGTATTCTGATCGGTAAGCTTCGCTACACCCATAAACATAGTTTGGCCGCGAGTTAACGCTGATCCGCGCGGACCTGCGTTTATCCGCGGCCAAAAACAGTTTTAGATCTTGCCAGCCTTCATGTCCGCGAGGCGTTTCTCGAAGTTCGAGGTGTCAACCTTGTCGGCCTTGCCTTTCTGCAGGGCCTGTTCGCCCAACGCGACCGCCTCTTCCTTCTTCCCGGCCTTGTACAACGCATTGGTCTTCGCTACGAGGTTCTGGAACGTCTCTTTCACTTTGATCGACTGATCGATCCACGCCATGCCCTGCGCATCATCCGCGGGGTTCTGGTTATTGATGAGATAGTTCCCAGCCTGCAACGGCGTGCGCCAGTCGTCGGCCTTCGCGGTGCTGACTGCCTTCTGCAAATGCGCCAGCGTGGTTGCCGCAACGTCCGCGACCTTCACCGTAAACGGCACGTTGACCTTCTCCCACCGAATATTGACCTGAGCTGAGTCATCGGTGACGGGATCGAACGAGTATTCAAGCCACTCCTGATTCTCCTTCATCCACTCCGGCTTCACTTTCACGCGCAGCGTGTCTTTCGCGGGATCGTAGTCGAAGCTGCCCCACTGGTTCGCAGTGCCGTTGAACACGATGGTCCACTCGTCTTTGGTCGGAATCGTGTGCAGGCTGTAACTTCCCGCCGCCAGCTTTTGTCCGTTGATCAAAACGTCGTCAGTCACGACGAACTGCGTTGCTTCGTTCGCGCCCGTGCGCCAGACGTGACCATACGGAACGATCACAGCGTCAGCAGGTCGCACGTTTTGATTATCCAGTGTCGCTTCGCCGGTGGCCTTTTGGCCGGGCAGCGGGTCGCCCCAGATCTTTCTTCCTTTTACGCCGGGACGGCTGTAAGTGATCGTGACGTCAGTGACGCCGATTCTTTGCATCACGCTCGCTTTCTGACTCGGGCGCGGCAAATCGACCTGCGCGAGCGCAGAAACGCCAAAGCACAAAATAAACAAGACAGCAAACAAGGAAACAGAATTACGCTTCAGGGAACTCATTGTATTTCTCCTCGTGATGGGTTTGGGACTGAATGATACAACGATTCGAGAGAATTCAGTAAGGCTCATATACGTCGATGTGTCTTAGTTAGATTTCTGTGTGCAACCTCTGTGTTCTCTGTGCCTCTGTGGTTAAGGAATCGTTCGTAAAAACAACCACAGAGACACAGAGAACACAGAGGTTGCACAGAGAAGAAGCTCAAACTAAGACACTACGTATACGTCCTCTTCCGCCTTTGTCCTATAATATCGACCGCTTTCCAGCCCGTATCCTTTGGAGGAAAATTTTCCATGTCGCGCCGCATCTTGCTTGTTGTCGCCCTATCACTCTGTTTTTTGGTCGTGTCTACAAAAACCGGAGCGCAGAACGGACACGCCTCTCAAACGCGTCTCCTGCGCACCCCAACCGTCAGCGCCACTCAGATCGCTTTCGCCTACGCGAACAACATCTGGGTCGTGCCGCGCGCGGGTGGCAGCGCGAAACGTCTCACGAGTTTTCAGGGTCAGACCGCGAACCCACACTTCTCTCCCGACGGAAGATGGATCGCGTTCAGCGGTGAGTACGCCGGCAACTTCGACGTCTACATCGTCTCGGCAGACGGCGGCGAGCCGAAACGTCTGACGTGGCATCCGGGCGCGGATCTCGTCGAAGGCTGGACGCCCGACGGTAAGTCGATTCTCTTCTCCTCGAATCGCGGAAGCTGGGCGCCAAGCGGCGCGCCGCGTTTCTACA
>DATNDM010000105.1:0-7390 GCA_035553235.1 Pyrinomonadaceae bacterium
CACATCGAGTTTCATCCCCCGCTGCGCCGGCCAAACCTGCTGAAATATCTGGCCGGACCGGAAATCGGCGGCGGTAACTTTCTCTCCGACACCGCGCCGGAAGAGAAAGCCGCAGAACTACGCGCGCAATCTGATGTGCACTACAAACAGATCAATAGCCACGGATAACACGGATCTTAAAATCCGATTTCAATCCTGATTTAAGATCCGTGTTATCCGTGTTACTGAGAAAAGAATGAGCAGCGATCGTTCAGAGGTAGCGGATCTGCTTGATCCAATCAGGCGCATTCATGAGCGCGTGCGCGATGCTGTGGTCGCGCAGTGTGAGCGCGCCGCGCTCGAGGAACTTTCGGACGTCGCCGACGACGAGTCGCAAGGTGACACGATCTATGCGATCGATCGCGTCAGTGAAGAGCTGCTCGTCGAGTTGTTTGCAAGTGAGATCGCGACGCGCGCGCCGATCGTGCTGATTGCGGAAGGGATTGGCGACGGACAACTCGTGTTACCAGTTGGCGCGAGCGAGACCGACGCAGTCTGGCGTGTGATCGTCGATCCGATCGACGGCACACGCGGGCTGATGTATCAGAAGCGGAGTGCGTGGGTGTTGACTGGCGTCGCGCGAAATCGTGGCGCGTGCACAAACCTCGGCGACATACAGCTCGCCGTCCAGACCGAGATCCCGCTGGTGAAGCAACACCTTTGCGACGTTCTTTGGGCCATGCCAGGCAAGGGCGCTCACGCCGAGCGATTCAATCGCCTGACGCAGGAACGAAACCCGCTTGCGCTGCGGCCGTCGCGTGCGACTACGATCCGGCACGGGTTTGCGATGATCGCGCGTTTTTTTCCGGGTGCACGTGATGAGCTTGCGGCAATCGATGAAGAGATCGTGCGTGGCGCGCTTGGGCCGGTCGAGCCTGGCAAGGCGCACTGTTTCGAAGATCAATACCTGTCGTCAGGCGGGCAGCTTTACGAGTTGATGATGGGCCATGATCGGTTTGTCGCTGATCTTCGATCGTTGACTGAGCCGGTGTTGCAGCGTCGCGGGCTCGCGCTTGGGATCTGCTGTCATCCCTACGACATTTGTACGGAGCTGATTGCGCGCGAAGCGGGTGTGATCGTGACCGACGAGCTCGGCGGGCGCCTGCGAACGCTGCTGCAAGTCGATCCGGACCTTTCCTGGGCTGGATACGCGAACGATTGGATTCGCCGGCAGATCGAGCCTCTGTTGCACGCCGCGCTGAGAAAACGCGGTTTGATCGACTAGCGCATTTTTTTGCCACAAAGAAGCACAAAAAGCACAAATGGGTTACGAAATCGTTCGCGGCAACTCTCATGGTCTGAGCGACGTTTCGCAGTTTCTCGAGACGCTGAACACGAGCACGTTTTTCGATCCGCGAAAAGAGCTCACGATCGCGCGTGCACCCGGGCGCCTCGACGTGATGGGTGGCATCGCGGACTATTCAGGTTCGCTCGTGCTCGAGTTGCCGATCGCGGAGGCCACGCTCGTGGCGCTGCAAAAAGATGAGGCGCGCCGAATCAGTATCATCAGCCTTGTTGACAATGGAACGCGCGAGTTGAGTTTCGAGATGCCCTGGTCAGACTTCGAACGTGACGGCGGGCCGATCGGGTATGACGAGGCTCGTGCATATTTCAGCCATGACGCGTGGGCAGCTTATGTCGCTGGCGTGTTCCTCGTCCTCGCGCGCGAACGTGGGATTCGCTTCGATCACGGAGCGCGGCTGCTGATTTCATCGCGTGTGCCTGAAGGCAAAGGCGTCAGTTCGTCGGCAGCATTGGAGGTCGCGACGATGAGCGCCGTCGCCGCGGCGTTCGAGATTGAAATCGAACCGAGAGAGATCGCGCTGTTGTGTCAGAAGGTTGAGAATCTGATTGTCGGTGCGCCATGTGGTGTGATGGACCAGATGACGTCGGCTTGCGGTGAAGCACATCAACTGCTCTCGCTCCTGTGTCAGCCGGCCGAATTGCTTGGCTCGATCAAACTGCCTGACGACCTCGCTGTTTGGGGATTGGATTCCGGGACGCGGCATTCGATTGGCAGCGGTGATTACGGTTCCGTCCGAGCCGGAGCGTTCATGGGTTACAAGATTATGGCCGACGTGAACGGATCAAACGCGGATCAGAAGTGGCGCGGTTACCTCGCGAACGTCGAGCCCGGTGAGTTTGAGGAAAAGCTTGAGCGGCATTTGCCTGAGTCGATGCGCGGCGCGGAATTCCTCGAGCGATACGGCGGCACGAGCGATACCGTGACGACAGTTGAGCACGACCGCACTTACGCGATTCGCGCGCCCGCGATGCATCCGATTTACGAGAACTTTCGGGTCAAAAAGTTTGCGGAGTTGCTGCAACGGGCCGGCTTGGGTAAGGACGAAAAGATCGCGTTGGGGAAACTGATGTACGAGTCGCACGCGAGCTATTCCGCATGTGGGCTCGGTTGCCACGCCACTGACTTGTTAGTCGAACTCGTTAAAGCAACCGGCGTGGACCAGGGACTCTACGGCGCGAAGATCACGGGCGGCGGCAGTGGTGGCACAGTCGCCGTCCTCGGCGATCGCAACGCCGGCGCGGCAGTGAGTAACGTGGCCGATCGTTACGCGTCGTTGATGGAGTACGAGCCATATATCTTCAGCGGCTCGTCACCCGGCAGCGCGGCTTTTGGGCATTTGCTCGTCCGACTATCGCCATCATGAATCCTGAAAACTTTGAGCAGGATTTCAAGATGTAAACAGGATTTACAGGTCAGGAAATCTAACGGAGAACCGCATGAAAAATTTCACTCTTATCGCATTGCTCGTCGCCTGCCTGGTTGTTTTGGGCGCATCCTGTACGACGAACTCTGGTCCAACAAACAGTACCGCCGGCAGCGGCGGAAACCTGCGACTCGCGTTCGTCACGAACAACACGTCTGACTTCTGGACCATTGCCCGCAAAGGCACCGAGAAAGCCGACAAGGAATTCGACGACGTCACTGTTGAATTTCGTCTGCCGGCCGACGGCACAGCCGCTGAACAGAAACGCATGATTGACGACTTGCTGGCGAAAGGTATCGACGGCATGGCTGTCAGCCCTGTCGATCCGGAGAACCAGACGCAGACTCTGAACGACACTGCGAAGCGCGTGCTCGTCGTCACGCAGGATTCAGACGCGCCCAAAAGCGATCGCGCGTTCTATGTCGGCACTGACAATGTCGCCGCGGGTCGCGTCGCGGGTGGATTGATCAAAGAGGCGGTGCCGCAGGGTGGCAAGATCATGCTCTTCGTCGGCAAACTCGATGCGCGCAACGCACAGGAGCGTTTGCAGGGTATCAAGGAAGCGTTGCAGGGCTCGAATATTCAGATCCTCGACGTCAGAACTGACGACACGGATCGCGTGCGGGCCAAGTCGAACGTGTCAGACACGCTCGTGAAATATCCCGACGTGGTTGGGCTGGTTGGGCTGTGGAGTTACAACGGTCCGGCAATCTTGAGCGCGGTGCAGGATGCGAATAAGACGAGCGCGGTGAAGATCGTCGCGTTCGACGAGGAAGACAATACGCTCAACGGCGTGAAGCAGGGCGCGATATACGCGACGGTTGTGCAGCAACCGTTCGAATTTGGTTACCAGGCGATCAAGTTGATGCGGCAGTATTTGAAGGGAGACAAGTCAGTGGTGCCGGCGAGTAAGCAGATATTCGTGCCCACGCTCGTCATCAAAAAGGACAACGTTGACGATTTCATGACGAAGATCAATCAACTGCGTGGGCGGTGAATGATGGAAAAGTTTTTCATGCAAAGGCGCAAATGGGCAAAGTTGTTTTTTACGTTCCTCGTCTTTCTTTGCGCCTTTTCGCCTTTGCGGGAGAATTCCGCGCAAATAAAAGATCGCATACAACGCGAGGCGCAGGAGTTTCGGCTTGAAGATGTGCGGCTGCTCGACGGGCCGTTCAAAAACGCGATGATGCGCGACGCCGCGTATCTGCTGCGACTCGATCCGGATCGACTGCTCAGCGGCTTTCGAAAAGAAGCGGGTCTCAAACCGAAAGCCGAAGCTTACGGCGGTTGGGAAGGGATGACGATCGCCGGTCACTCGCTGGGCCATTACCTCTCTGCCTGCGCGATGATGTTTGCGTCGACCGGCGACACGCGGTTTCGCGATCGCGTGAACTACATCGTCGACGAGCTCGAAGCTTGCCAGCACGCGAACGGCAACGGCTACGTCGCCGCAATCCCGAATGGCAAGAAAATCTTTCAGGAGGTTTCCGCGGGAGACATCCGCGTCAAACCGTTTGACCTGAACGGCGGCTGGGTGCCGTGGTACACGCTGCACAAACTGTTCGCCGGCTTGCTCGACGTCAATCGCTACGCTCAGAACGCAAAAGCCCTCGACATCGCGGTCCAACTCGCCGACTGGGCCGATGCGACCGTCGCGAACCTTTCGGAAGAACAGTTTCAGCACATGCTTGGTTGCGAACACGGCGGCATGAACGAAGTGCTCGCCGAACTGTATGCTCGCACGGGCAACGAAAAGTATCTGAAACTCTCGCGACGCTTTCATCACAAAGCCGTCCTCGAACCATTGGCGCAACGCGAAGATCGTTTGCAGGGACTGCACGCAAACACGCAGATCCCGAAGCTGATCGGACTCGCGCGCCGCTACGAACTTACTGGAGACGAGTCGGATAAAACCGCCGCCGAGTTTTTCTGGGACCGCGTGGTCCATCATCACACTTACGCGAACGGCGGCAACAGCGACGGCGAACGCTTCGGCCCACCGGACAAACTCAACAACCGGCTCAGCGAAAACACTTCGGAGACCTGCAACACCTACAACATGCTCAAGCTGACGCGCCATCTGTTCGAATGGCGCGCGGCGGTTGAGTACGCGGATTACTACGAGCGCGCGCTTTACAACCACATCCTTGCTTCGCAGGATCCGGACGACGGGATGGTCTGTTATTACATTCCGCTCCGGGCCGGCTCACAAAAGGAGTATTCGAAACCATTCGACAGCTTCTGGTGTTGCGTCGGGACGGGTATGGAAAACCACGCGAAGTACGGCGAAGCGATCTACTTTCACTCGAACGACGCGCTTTGGGTAAATCTCTTCATTCCTTCCGAGCTGACCTGGCGCGAAAAGGGATTGACGCTGCGGCAGGAAACTCGTTATTCCGAAGACGACAAAGTAAGTTTCACTGTGAAAGCTGAGACGCCCGTCAATTTCGCTTTGCGACTACGACATCCGGACTGGGCGGAGCGCATTGTCGTTGTGATCAACGGGCGCGGACAAATGGTTGACTTGACGCGCGGCAGCTTCATCACGATTCGGCGCACGTGGAAAACCGGTGACCGTGTTGAGTTGACGATTCCGATGTCGCTGCGACTGGAAGCGATGCCGGACAATCCGCAGCGTGTCGCGATCTTCTATGGTCCAACGCTCCTGGCCGGAGAACTCGAAGAGCAGGCGAACAGCGTCAGTCTCATCCCTGCTTTGATCACAAGCGACAGCGAGCCTGCGAAGTGGCTGAAGCCTGTCGCCGAGCGGCCCGTAACGTTTCGTACCGCAAGCGTCGGTAGGCCGCAGGACTTCACGCTCTATCCGTTTTACGCGATGCACCATCATCGTTACGCAGTCTACTGGGACTTGCTGACTGCGGCGCAGTGGGTTGAGCGCGAGACAAATTACCGAAACGAGCTCGAACGATTGAAACGTCTCGAAGCGTTGACGATCGATTTCGTGCAGCCGGGTGAAACTCAGATCGAGCGCGCTCACAACATGCAGGGCGAACGCACCGAGAACGGCGAGAACTCGGGACGCAAGTGGCGCCACGCGAGAGATGGCGGCTGGTTGTCGTTTGATCTCAAAGTCTTGCCGGATCGTCCGGTTTCGTTGGTTGCTTCTTACTGGGGCAGCGAAACGGGTCCGCGCAAGTTTGACATCCTTGTCGATGGCAAGAAGATCGGTTCGCAATCACTTCAGAACGACAAGCCGGGCGAGTTCTTTGACGTGACTTATCCGATCCCCGCGGAACTCACGCGCGGGAAAAACAAGATCACTATTCGATTCGAGGCGCAGCCCGGCAACATCGCGGGCGGCTTCTACGGCGTTAGGTTGATTAGAAATGAGTAAAACTTAGCCGCGGATTGACGCGGATAAACGCAGATCTGAGTACATTCGCCTTCATCCGGGGCTTAAGTACTAAACAGAAGAAAGGGTGTTTGTTGATGTTCTCATTGCGAAAGTTCGTTCAGGTAATAATTACGATCCTCATTCTTGCGATCACGATCCTGGCGCAGGAGAGATGGTCGGAGCAGCAGGCGCGCGACTGGTACGCAAAGCAGCCGTGGCTCGTCGGCAGCAACTACAACCCGGCCAGCGCGATCAATCAACTCGAGATGTGGCAGGCCGACTCGTTCGATCCAAAGCGGATCGATCTCGAACTCGGTTGGGCCGAAGGTCTCGGCATGAACACGATGCGCGTCTTTCTTCATGACCTGCTGTGGCAACAGGACGCTGACGGGTTCAAGCGGCGTTTGGATCAGTTTCTGACGATTGCGGCGAAGCACAAGATCAAACCGATGTTCGTGCTGTTCGATTCGGTTTGGGATCCCGATGCGAAGCTCGGCAAACAACGCGCGCCGCGACCGGGCGTTCACAACTCGGGCTGGGTGCAAAGCCCGAATCGCACGACGCTTCAGGATCCGGCGCAGTATCCGCATCTCGAGGCGTACGTGAAGGGCGTTGTCGGTGCGTTCGCGCGCGATCAGCGTGTACTCGCGTGGGACATCTGGAATGAGCCCGACAACGAAAACCACGGCAGCTACAACCAGCTCGAGCCGAAGAACAAAGTCGAGCTCGTGCTCGCGCTGCTGCCGCGCGCGTTTGCATGGGCGCGTGAAGCGAAGGCGGAGCAACCGCTGACGTCCGGCGTTTGGAAAGGCGATTACTCCGCGCCCGAGAAGCTGACGCCGATGGAGCGTCTCCAGATCGATCTCTCAGACGTTGTTACGTTTCACAGTTACGACTCGCCCACCGAACTCGAGAAGCGCATCGTCTGGCTCAAGCAGTACAACCGTCCGCTGATCTGCACGGAATACATGGCGCGCGGCAATGGCAGTTTCTTCTTTGGCAGTTTGCCGATTGGAAAGATTCATCACGTGGGGATGATCAACTGGGGCTTCGCGCAGGGTAAGACGCAAACGAATCTGCCGTGGGATTCGTGGCAGCACCCGTACACCGATCGCGAACCCTCGATCTGGTTTCACGAAATTTTTCGCAACGACGGTACGCCGTACATGGTCGAGGAGGTGGAGTTCATTCGACGCATGACGGGCAAGACTAAAGCCAGGGCCGCAGGTCGATGAAGCTCTTCTCTGTGCAACCTCTGTGTTCTCTG
>DATNDM010000106.1:0-3083 GCA_035553235.1 Pyrinomonadaceae bacterium
GCGGCCCCGGCTTTCAGCACGGCCAACACCGCGATTACCATCTCCGGACCACGATCCAAATAGATTCCCACCAGACGATCTGCGTGACCTGCGGGCAGCTTTGATGTCAAATAACCCGCCAACTGATTCGCTCGTGCGTTCAGCTCCTCGTACGTCAACTGCCGCGCACCAAATACCAGCGCTACGTCCGGCCCATGCAGTTCAACTTGTCTTTCAATCAACTCATGAACACACGCCTCTTCCGCAAAAATTTGCGCCGTCTGGTTCCATTCGTTTACTAATCGATCTCGTTCCGCTGCTTCGAGCAGTGAAATTTCGGATACGGAGCGGTGCCCGGCGAGCGGGAATTGTTTTAGTAACACGACGAAATGATCGAGCAGTTGCTGAATCATATCGGCATCGAAGTGGCCGCGATCGTAAATCGCGCCGATCGTTACTTCTGCACCCGGATTGACCATCACGGTCAGCGGGTAGTTCGTTTTAGCTCCGACACTGCGATCGCCGCGCATCAACAGGTTGCTGTCAGTTTCGCGGAACGAACTCTCAGCCGGCAGGTTTTCAAACACCAGAATGCTCTCGAAGAGCGGTACGCCGCGCGGTATGTCACTCCAACCCTGAATGTCGATTAGCGAACTGTACTCGTACTGTCTTTGCTCTGCCAGATTCTCCTGCAACGTGCGCAACCACGATAATAACGACGCCTGCGGCTCTACCTCGACGCGCACAGGCAAAGTGTTGATGAACAGCCCGACCATGCTGTTTACTCCCGGCAGATCTGCCGGACGGCCGGCTACAGTCGCGCCAAACAGAACCTCGCGCTCCCGACTGTACCGGCTCAGCAGCAACGACCACGCGCCCTGGACCACCGTGTTCATCGTCAGCTTCTGTTCGCGCGCAAAATTCCGCAACGCGGAAGTGTGCTCGCTCGAGAGCTGCGCACTCACGCGGTCGTAAGTGTCTTTTTCAGCGGGACGAGAACTCCCGAGTCTCAGATGAGTTGGCGATTCAAATCCGCTCAACGAGCGACGCCAGAATGCTTCGGCTTTCGCCTGGTCCTGCTTGAGCAACCAGTCGATATAGTCCCGATAGGGCCGCGTTTCTTCCAGCTCCGGCTCGCGGCCTTTGCTGAAGGCAGAGTAAGAAGCCAGGAAATCTTGCAGCACTAAAGATCTTGACCAGCGATCGAGGACCAGATGATGCCGGCTCCAGACAAATTTGTAATCACGAGCGCCGGTGCGAAAGAGCGTGAGTCGCATCAGCGGTGGCCGCGTTAGCTCAAAACCTCGCTGTTGATCGTCGCGGACAAATTCTTCCAGCATCTCCTGCTGCCGCTGAGCGTCCAACGAAAGCCAGTCGTGTTCTTCGATCTCGACGTTTACGTTCCGGTAGACAAACTGGAGCGGCTTTTCCAGTCCGTCCCACACAAAACCCGTACGCAGGATGGGATGGCGATTGACAACCTCTTGCCATGCTCTTTGAAATGCTGCGCGGTCAAAGTCACCCTCGATCGTGAATATCGACTGTTCGAAGTAGATCCCCAACTTCGGCGCGTAAAGCGTATGAAACAGCATCCCCTGCTGCATGGGCGAGAGCTCATACAGGTCTTCGAGGTTCGCTGCCGCCGTGTCGTGATTTGTAATCGGTTCAGTCAAGCTTTGCCCTCATCCGCGCTGCGCCTGGTCCAGGCAATTGGTCATGATCTCTGCCAGCCGCGCCACGTTTGGCTCCTCACGCATCGTGATGTGCGTGCCGGGAACGCGGTGAACTTCGATACCTTCCGTCGCCATTTTGGCCCAACTTAGTCTGTTATCTTCATAAGCCGGCGCGCCGGCAAGATCTTCAGCGGCGAAAAGGATGATGCGGCCGCGATAAGTTTTGTTGCGCGGAGCGTAGCTGTTTGCTGCTTCGAGGTTGGCCTCAACTGTGCGCACCAGCGGATCCTGGAATTCTGTTTGTTCCGGCAGAACGGTCGAGGCGTCTACCGTTACTTCAGCATCCCCAAACCTGCGGCTCAATCTCTTACTGACAGCCTTAAGCGCATCTGCTGTATACGTCACTGGCCCACGCTCAACCAGGTGTGCCCAGTGACAACGCATGCGGTGCATCAGCGAACGAAGCGGGCAGTAGGTGTCGAGCAACGCCAGCATTGCAACCTGTTCTCCCGCTGACTGGAGTTGGTGGGCCATTTCAAACGCCACCAAACCGCCAAAAGATCCGCCCGTCAGGTAGTACGGCCCATGTGGCTGCACGGTTCTAATCTCTTTGAGGTAGTGGGTGGCCATTTCTTCAACCCGCGTTAGCGGCGCCGTGACGCCGTCAAGGCCCAACGCCTGCAGCGCATACACCGGTTGCTCATGATCGAGATGATTGACGAGCGGCCGATAGATCAGAACATTGGCGCCGGCCGCGTGGATACAGAAGAGCGGAGGCTTTGAGCCGGTGGCGCGAATCGCCACGAGCGACGACCACTCTCTGCATCCTTCGTCACGCAGGACGGCCGCGAGGTCGCGCACGGTAGGCGCCTGGAATAATGTCGCGAGCGGCAAAGCCTTCCCGAAACGATTTTCGATTTGCGCGAAGAGACGAACAGCCAGAAGCGAGTGTCCGCCGAGATCGAAGAAATTGTCGTTGACTCCGACGGGTGCGACGCCCAGGACCTTCTGACAGATCGTGACGAGCTGCGCCTCGATCGAGTCTTGCGGTTTCTCAAAACTTGACTGCAGCGCAGGCCGAGAATCGTCTGGTGCCGGCAAAGCCTTCAGGTCCACCTTCCCATTCGGCGTTAACGGAAGGCTCGACAGAGTTATGAAAACTGAAGGAATCATGTAGTCGGGAAGCCTGGTTCTGAGAAAAGTGCGAATCGCGCCGACATCGAAACTCGCTTCATTCCTCGCCACCAGATACGCGATCAGACGTTGGCTTCCTGATGATTCATCAGGCGCCGCCGTCACCACACACTCCGTGATTGACTCGTGCTCCAACAACGTCTGTTTTATCTCGCCGGTCTCGATGCGGAAGCCGCGAATCTTCACCTGATGATCGAGCCTGCCTAAATACTCGAGCCGCCCGTGCGCGTGGCGCCG
>DATNDM010000107.1:0-6471 GCA_035553235.1 Pyrinomonadaceae bacterium
CAACAGTAATTACGTCAATTCGTTCCGCGCTGATGGCCTGATAGTTTCAACACCGACCGGCTCAACTGCTTACAATCTCTCCGCTGGTGGACCAGTGATTTTTCCGTCGATGAATGCGGTGGTGATAACTCCGATTTGTCCGTTCACGCTTTCGAATCGTCCAATCGTCGTGCCCGACGACGCCGAGATCGAGTTGTTACTGAAAACAGACAAGGAAGAGGTAGCGTTGACGCTCGACGGGCAGGTTGGTTTTCCTTTGGAAGTTGAAGATCGCGTCAAGATTCGGAAGAGCCGCACGACGTTCAATCTCATTCAGCCAAGCAATCGAAACTACTTCGACGTTCTGCGCGACAAGTTACGCTGGGGCCGTTAATCTCAAACAACACACATGCCTGAAAAAACAGACAACCCGAATCGAATCGAGCCCGATGCGTTCGAACGTGAAGTAGGAACCGACCTCGACGAAAAGACGCCCGACCAGCCGAAAGGCATTCCGCTGCACACGAAGATCCTGATCGGTCTCGCGCTCGGTGTGGTTGCGGGGATTTCGGTCAACGAATTCCTGGGCGGCGATAATCCGAGAGTCGTCTGGATCGTCGACAACATCACGCAGCCGGTGGGCCAACTGTTCCTGCGTTTGCTGCTGATGATCGTGGTGCCGCTCGTGTTCTCGTCGCTCGTGGTTGGAATCGCGGGCATCGGCGACATTCGCAAACTCGGGCGCGTGGGTTTGAAGTCTTTTGGTTACTGCCTCGTGATCTCCGCGATCTCAGCCGTGATTGGCCTCACGCTCGCGAACACGATCAAACCGGGAAAGCGGATCGATCCGAACACTTCAGCCGCCTTGCAGGAGCGCTATGCGACTGACGCGTCGAAGAATGTAGAGGCTGCGAAACAAGCGAGCAGTGCGGCGCCGAAGCCGCTGATGTCAGTGGTCGAGACAATCGTTCCGAAGAACCCGCTTTATGCGATCGCCGGCAAAGAAGATCCAAACATGCTGCACCTGATGTTCTTTGCCCTCATCGTCGGCGTCGCGATCACGCTCATTCCCGTGACTGTTACTGGTCCGCTGCTGCGCGTGCTCGAAGGCGTTTATGAAATCACGGCGAAGATCATCGAGATCATCATGAAGTTTGCGCCGTACGCGGTCGCGTGCCTGCTCTTCAACAACACGGCGCGGTTCGGACTCGATCTGCTGCAAGC
The DNA here is from genome assembly GCA_035553235.1 of Pyrinomonadaceae bacterium. Lineage (GTDB taxonomy): Bacteria > Acidobacteriota > Blastocatellia > Pyrinomonadales > Pyrinomonadaceae > PSRF01. The sequence goes on from DATNDM010000107.1 coordinate 1,204, forward strand.
GCTCGCGTGGTTTGTCGTGACCGTGTTGCTTGGGCTGTCGTTGCACATGTTTGGTGTTTACTCGATTTCGGTTTATTTCTTATCGCGCATCTCGCCGCTCGAATTCTTCCGCCGCATCAAGACGGTGATGTTGACTGCGTTTTCAACATCGTCGTCGAACGCGACACTGCCCACCGCGTTGCGAGTGTCGGAACAGAACCTCGGCGTGCCGCAGGAGATCAACAGTTTCGTACTGACTGTCGGCGCGACGGCGAATCAGAACGGAACCGCGCTTTACGAAGGTGTGACCGTGCTGTTCCTGGCCCAACTCGCCGGCGTGAATCTGACGTTGGGCCAACAGCTCATGGTTGTTTATCTCGCGATACTGGGCGGCATCGGCACCGCGGGTGTTCCGTCGGGTTCGATTCCGTTTATCATCGGCGTGCTGGTAACGATTGGCGTGAATCCGGCGTTGATCGCGATCATCCTCGGGGTGGATCGCATCCTCGACATGTGCCGCACAACGTTGAACGTCACGGGCGACATCACAGCAGCGACTTACGTTGCGCGCTCTGAAGGTTATGAATTACTGAAGCCGCACGAGCCAGCCGTTTTAGCCGCGGATTTACGTGGATAAAGGGACTTACGAGGGGTGCCATGGTTTTACCGCTTTGGGACGACAACAGCGACAGGACGATATTTCCCGCGATTAACTACGCGATCATCGCGTTGAATATTTTCGTCTTTGTTTTCCTGCAGGGACTCGGCACCAACGATCAGTTCACCTACTCATTCTCGACCGTGCCGGCGGAGATTCTTTCGGGACACGATATTGTCACGCCTGCGCATGTAGTCGCGTACATGGGGCAACGCATAGTCATCCCGGGTCTCGGTCCGACGCCGGGTTCGGTTTATCTGACGCTCTTCACTTCGATGTTCATGCACGGCGGCTTCGCACATATCGGCGGCAACATGCTGTTTCTCTGGATCTTCGGCGACAACATCGAGGACCGTTTGGGCCATCTGAAGTATTTGATCTTCTACTTGTTGTGCGGCGTGATCGCGGGGCTGTCGCATGTGTTCGCGACCGGTGTTTTCGCGACGAGTGAAAATGCTTTGCTGGTGCCGAGTCTTGGTGCTTCGGGCGCGATCTCGGGCGTGCTCGGCGCGTACATTCTGCTGCATCCGAAACGGCGCATAATGGTGATCAACTTTTGGTTCCTTACAACTATGCCGGCTTATCTGGTGATCGGGATCTGGTTCGCGTTCCAGTTGATCAACGGGCTGGGAATGCTTGGTGTGGGATCGCAGCAGGGTGGTGTTGCTTACGCCGCGCACATTGGTGGTTTTCTCGCGGGGCTGGTGCTGATCAAATTCTTCGACCCCGGCAAAAGACAAACGGAGTATTACCGCCCATAATACGGACATGAATATTCAGTCGACACCGCGAGTGGAAATGAATTTGTTTCCGCTCGAAACGTTCGCGTACGAGTTTCCCGGCAGTGAGATCAAGATCAATTTCGAGATCACCGAGTTTACGGCGATCTGCCCGTTTTCTGACTTTCCCGACTTCGCAACCATCCGCATCGAATACGTTCCGAACGAGCGTTGTGTGGAGTTGAAGAGTTTGAAGCTCTACATCAATTCGTTTCGCAACGTGAAGATCTTCCACGAGCACGTCATCAACATCATTCTCGAAGACTTCGTCGCCGCCTGCGATCCGCTGCGCGTTGAGATCGAAGGCGACTTCCACGTCCGCGGCAACATCAAGACCATCGTCAGAGCCAGCTATACCCGGACACAAAGCCATCCCCACATTACACAGAAGTGAAATCTGTGGACGAAAAAGCGCGACCTGGTTTGTGGCAGCGTTATCGCGGGTTGCCGCGCAACGTGTTTGCTATCGGGCTGGTCAGTCTGCTCAATGATGCGTCGAGCGAGATCATTTATCCGCTGCTGCCGATCTTCCTTGCCCAAAGTTTAGGCGCGACAGCGATAGAGATCGGCACGATCGAAGGAATCGCCGAATCGATCTCGAGTTTACTGAAACTCTTCGCCGGTTATGTCAGCGATCGTTTCGCGAAACGAAAGGTTTTGGTCGTCGCGGGTTACTCGGTTGCTGCGCTCGCGCGTCCCTTGCTCGCTTTCGCGCGCACGTGGACGCAAGTGCTGGCGATTCGACTCACGGATCGTGTCGGCAAGGGGATCAGGACGGCGCCGCGAGACGCGATGATCGCCGACACGGTCCGCGTCGAACAACGCGGCCTCGCGTTTGGTTTTCATCGCGCGATGGACCACGGCGGCGCTGTGATCGGTCCCCTTGTCGGCTATCTATTGGTCATACTGTTTGTTGCCAACGCGAAGTCTCCAACGACTGGCGAGTTTTCGAGAATTTTTCTCATTGCGTCAGTCCCGGCGTTCCTGGCGGTGCTCGTCGCGATATTCTTCATGCGCGAATCGCTGTCGCACTCGTCCACTGAGAACCAGGTCAGGAAGCTTTCGCTACGCGGGTTTGACAGCAACTTCAAACGTTTTCTGCTAGTGCTGGCGCTGTTCACACTTTCCAACTCGTCCGACAGTTTTTTGATCCTGCGAGCGATGGATGCGGGCGTGTCCGTGGCGCTGGTGCCGTTGTTGTGGGCAGCACATCACGGCACGAAGGTGTTGAGCTCGTTGCTCGGCGGCGATCTCTCGGATCGTCTCGGGCGCAAGCGTTTGATAGTGTCGGGATGGATTTTGTATGCTGCGGTTTACGCGGGGTTTGCATACGCTACCAATCAGGCTTCACTCTGGATCCTGTTCCTCGTTTACGGCATCTATTTTGGTCTCGCGGAAGGCGCCGAGAAGGCGCTCGTCGCAGACTTGGTGCGGCCGGAGCAACGCGGGACGGCGTACGGCCTGTACAATCTCGCGTTCGGCATTACGGTGTTTCCGGCATCGTTGCTGATGGGCACGATTTGGGATTGGAAAGGACCGGCCGTCGCGTTTCTCGTCAGCGCGTTCATGGGCGCGACCGCCGCGATGCTGCTGCTGATCTTCGTGAAGCCACATCCAGTCTCAGCGTAAAGAAAGGATTCGTGAAATGAGACGCCGAGTGTTAACTCCACATCCGGGCTTAGCAACAGGAATCGGTTACTACCTGAGTGGCATGGAAGAGGTGCGCAGCCAGCTCATCGCGGCCGTGAAGCCGATTCCCGACGATTTGATCGGGAAGCCGGCGTTCCTCGGCGCGCACTCGATTGGCGGCCTCGTGCTGCACATCGGCGAAGCGGAGTGGTTCTGGATGCAGATGGTCGTCAGCGGGCATCAGCTCACTGAAGAGGACAAGAAAGCGCCGTACTGGGACGTGCTGGACGATGTTGACGGCGTCGCGCGGAATGGTTACACGACGGAGTTTTGCTTGAGCGAGATCGAGAAGATTCGCAACCAGACGCGCGACGTGCTCTTCTCGTACAACGACAAAGATCTCGAACGCATCATCCGGTTTGAGCGAAAAGGTGAGACGACGGAATACAACCTGCGCTGGGTCCTGCATCATTTCATCGATCACGAAGCGCAGCACAAAGGCCAGATTTTCATGTTGAAGCGATTGATGGCGATCTAGATCCAAAGCCGTCCACAGATTACGCAGATGTTTTAAAACTAAGTGGAAGTTTTAAAAAAAGATCTGCGTAATCTGTGAATGGCTCGGCTTTCTTTTAATGAATTACGAATTAATCAAAACTTCCGATGAGCTTCGGAAAGCAATCGAAATCCTCGAAACGCAACCGGTGGTCGGGCTCGACACCGAAACCACCGACCTCGATCCCTACACGTCTCGCTTACGACTGATCCAGCTCGCCACGGCGGATCGCGTCTACATCGTCGACTTCGATCACTTCGCGAACGGCGACTCAACAAAGAGTGAAGCGCTCGCGCCTTTGCGTCGCCTGCTCGAAGCACCGCGCCCGATCAAGATCGCACACAACGCGAAGTTTGACGCGAAGTTCATCAAGCACAATCTCGGAGTCGATCTCGGCGGACTGTTCGACACCTTGCTCGCAAGTCAACTCGTCGGAGCGGGCGACATCGAAGAACGCCACGGACTCGAGACCGTAGCGAGCCGTTATTTGAACGAAGCCGTCGACAAGTCGGAGCGTTTGAGCAACTGGAATTTCGAGTTGTCCGAAGCGCAGCTCGAGTACGCCGCGCGCGATGCCGCGGTGCTGCTGCCGTTGCGTGAAAAGCTGATCGAGCGTTTGAGGTCGGAGTCGCTCGTCAGGGTCGCGCAGCTCGAGTTTGAATGCGTGATGCCGGTCGTCGATATCGAGCTCGCGGGCTTTTACATGCAGAAGGACCGCTGGCTCGAGCAGTTGAGCATCGTCGAAAAGCGAAGAATCGAGCTCGCGGAGCAGTTGCAGCAGGTGCTGGCGGAAGAGTCGTCGCAGGGAAATCTGTTTGGTGGTCCACAACGCGAGGACATCAATCTCGATTCGCAGCAGCAGTTGACGAAGGCGCTGACTCGGCTCGGTATTCCGCTTCCGGAGTCGACGCGCAACTGGAAACTCGAGCCGCTCAGGGCGGAGTATCCGATCATCGGGACGTTGCTCGAATACCGCACGGTGCAGAAGGCGCTGACGAGTTACGGTGAGAACATGATCGAGATGATCAATCCGGTAACGGGGCGCTTGCACGCGGATTTCCGGCAGATAGGCGCGCCGACCGGGCGCTTTGCGTGCACGAACCCGAACATTCAGCAGGTGCCGCACTCGGTCGAGTACCGGCGTTGTTTCAGTGGTTATCCTAGCGGGCGAAAGCTAATCATCGCGGACTATTCGCAGATCGAGTTGCGAATACTCGCAGAGTTTTCCGGCGATCGCGGGTTTATCGAAGCGTTCAACTCCGGCGCCGATTTACATCGTGTGACGGCGGCGCAGGTTTTCAACGCGTCGCTCGATCAGGTGACGAAAGAGCAGCGCGACTTTGCGAAGCGATTGAACTTCGGAGTGGTTTACGGGATCGGTGCGCAGCGCTTTGCGATGATAACGGGACTGACTGTGCCTGATGCCGAGAACGTCTTGCGACGTTACTTCACCACTTACCGTCAGCTCGATACGTATTTGCGCGACGCAGCGGACCGTGCTGTTCGTGAAAGACAGGCGCGCACTGCGTCCGGCCGGCTGGTTCGTTTTCGTTATGATGAGAACGATCGTCAGCAGATCTCGATGACGCAGCGCAACGGGAAGAACACGCCGATCCAGGGGACGAGCGCCGACATTCTCAAACGCGCGCTTCGCTTGTTGAAGGATG
>DATNDM010000108.1:0-5072 GCA_035553235.1 Pyrinomonadaceae bacterium
TTTTCCAACGCGAGGCGCATGTCGTGCAGCCAGACCACACGATCTTCGGCCTTCACGACTTTGCGAAACGCCCCAAACTCGTTACACGTGACGTAGACGTGATGTTTCGCGGCCCAGGTAGCGGCGGCACCGAGTTCGTCATCGATGCGTTGCGCGTTCCAGTTGTCTTCGCCGTAACGAAGCAGGTTGTAGCGCGCTGAATCGTCGGGGATCGTGTCGAGCAAAACCTTTACGGCATCGGGGGACGACGGATACGGGACGTTTTTGTAGAACGGCAGATTCGGACCAGCCCACGTTGCGCCCTGATGCGTGAAGGCGAACGGTTCGTAGTAATGGAAGTTGTAAATGATGTTCGGATCGGCGTACGGCTCGAGAAAGAGCATCTCGGAAAGACCAGACCAGCGATGACCGCTGGCGATGATCGTGTGATCCGGCGCGCCCGCGCGCATCGCCGCGATCAGCTTTCCCTGAATGCCGTACCAGCGATACGGATCCTCGACCATCGGCTCGTTTATCACTTCGAGAAAGACAAACTCCGGATCGCGCTTCGCTAAATGAGTCGCGAAGGCGCGCCAGAATTTCGCAAACGCCTCGATACCGCGGTCGTCGCGAGCCATTCTCAGTTTGAAGTCATCACTCGGATGAATATCGATGATCACGGCCAGTCCCGAGGCGAGGATCGTATCGAGTGCGTTGTCGACGTAGCCCAGGTAAGTCGCGTTAAGAATCGAAGGATCGGGCGTGTTACTCAGCAGCGGCGCCGGTTCGATCGGAAAGCGCACGTGGTCAAAACCCATCGACTTGATCAGCGCAATGTCCGCGGGCGTAGTATGTGTGTCGAGGTGCGACTTCGAGTAATCGGCCGCTTGAGAAAACCAGTGACTGAGGTTGATTCCATGCCGCAAGCGTGCGAAGCGCGCCGACAGATTCACCGGTTTTTCAGTTTTCTGACCGAGAACAGTTGACACGTGAGGCACAATAGCCGCGCACAGTAACAACGTGATCAAGCGTTGCGTTAGTTTCGGCACGCGCCTCTTTTATCAGGCGCGAATTCAGAAAGCAAAATAAAAATTTTTTCGAGAGGTTCAGCTTTGAGCACAAAACTCTGCTGTTGTCTCGCCCCACTTTTGCTGCTTCTTCCGCTTCTGAACACGAAGGCGCAGTCACCTACAGTGATGAAAATCAACTCCGGCTGGCAGTTTCGCGAGGTCGGAAAAACGGATTGGCACAAGGCGACCGTACCGGGTTGTGTGCACACCGATCTGCTCGACAACAAGCTGATCGATGATCCGTTTTATCGCGATAACGAGAAGAAACAGCAGTGGATCGGCAAGACTGACTGGGAATACCAGACGACGTTCCGAGTCACGCCCCAGACGCTCGCACGCGAAAACGTCGAGCTCGTCTTCGAAGGTCTCGATACCTACGCCAACGTATTTCTCAACGAACAGTTGGTGCTCAAAGCAGACAACATGTTTCGCACGTGGCGCGTGAACGCGAAGCAGGCCCTCAAACCCGGCGAGAACACGTTGCGGGTCGTTTTTCGCTCACCCATCAACGAGATCCTGCCGGTGATGGCGAAATTGAAGTACGAACTGCCCGCTTCAAACGATCAGGGAGAAAAGACGTCGCCCTTCACGCGTAAGGCTCCGTACCATTATGGCTGGGACTGGGGACCGCGTTTTGTAACCAGCGGTGTTTGGCGTCCGGTTTCACTCGAGGCGTGGGACACCGCGCGTGTCGATAGCATCCAGGTCATCGTCAATAAGATTTCACCGTTGCTTGCCCAGTTAACGGCTAACGTCGAAGTGGATGCGACAGCTACAGGCGCAGCGACGATTGAGATGGTTGATGAGACGGAGAAGCTCATCGTTGGTAGACAGAAAATCAGTCTGCAACCGGGAACGAACGAAGTCACTTTCAACTTCACCATCTTGAAACCAAAGCTCTGGTGGCCCAACGGACTCGGTGCGCAACCACTCTACAGTTTCGGCGCTCGCACGCTTGTAAACGGCCGCTTAATTAGCGAAAAAAGCACGCGCACCGGACTGCGCACGCTTGAACTCAGGCGTCAACCTGACAAAGACGGCGAAAGCTTCATGTTCGTGATCAATGGAGTTCCCGTCTTTGCGAAGGGCGGCAACTGGATTCCGGCTGACAGTTTTCCGACGCGCATCACCAAAGACAAATACCGCTTCCTGCTCAAGTCCGTGCACGATACGAACATGAATATGCTGCGCGTCTGGGGCGGCGGTATTTACGAAGCGGATGAGTTTTATGAGTTCTGCGACGAAATGGGAATTCTCGTCTGGCAGGACTTCATGTTTGCTTGCAGCATGTATCCCGCGACGGCGGAGTTTCTCGACAACGTGCGCGCGGAAGCAATCGACAACGTGAAGCGCCTCCGCAATCACCCGAGCATCGTGCTGTGGGCCGGCAACAACGAAGTCGAAACAGCGTGGCGAAACTGGGGCTGGCGTCAAAATCTTCCCCCTTCGGTGTGGGACGACTACCAGAAGATCTTTCACGGCGTCTTGCCGGAAGTTACTGCGAAATACGATCCCACGCGGCCTTACTGGCCCAGCTCGCCGCACGGCGGACTCGACGACGATCCCGATTCGGCGCGCAGCGGCGACACGCATTTTTGGCAAGTCTGGCATGCAGCCGAGCCGTTCAGTACTTACGAAAAACAAACACCGCGCTTCATGAGCGAATACGGCTTTCAGTCGTTCCCGAATATCGAAACGGTGAAGTCATACACGGTTCCTGAGGATCGCGACATCGAGTCGCCCATCATGCTCGCGCACCAGCGCCATCCGCGCGGCAACCAGCTCGTGCGCGAATACATGTTGCGCGAATACGAAAAGCCGAAAGACTTCGAATCGTTCCTGTACGTGAGCCAGGTATTGCAGGCGGAAGGCATACGCATTGGCGCCGAGCACCTGCGACGAATCATGCCGCACAACATGGGTTCGCTTTACTGGCAGATCGACGACTGCTGGCCCGTCGCTTCGTGGTCCAGCATTGATTATGCCGGGCGCTGGAAGGCGTTGCAGTATTACGCGCGCCGTTTTTACAACGATCTGTTGATTAGTCCGACTGCGCAGAACGGTTATCTGAAAATGTTCGTCGTCTCGGATCGGCCGAAAGCCGTTCCGGCGAAAATTCGAGTCACCTTGATGAACTTTGAGGGCGCTCCTTTGAAGAGCTTTGTGCGGGACGTGAATATCGAACCGCTTAACAGTCGTTCGTACTTCGACGTACGCGTTGAAGAATTGCTGGGTGGCAATGATGAAAAACGTGTGCTGGTCTACTGCGAGTTGCTGGTGAATGATAAAGCGGTTTCCGATCACGATTATTTTTTCGCGCCGTTCAAAGAGCTGACGCTTTCGAAACCCGACATCACGTCTGAAGTAGTTCGCACGCGCGACGGCTTTAGCGTCAAACTGGGGAGCGATAAGTTCGCAAAAGCCGTTTATCTCGCGGTGCCGGAGCATGACGGGTTCTTTTCGGATAACTACTTCAACCTCGCACCTGGACGAGAGATGACGGTGGAATATCGTTCAACTGTGCCCTTGTCGCTGGAGCAGTTCAAGCAACGACTGCAGATTCGTTCATTAATTGACGCGTTCTAAAGATCATAATGACAACGCACATATCGTCGAAGCTTTGCCGCAATCAGAAATCATTGTTGGATCGGGTCAGTACAGGGAGTGGTAGCGACCTGGTCAATGATCAGCATGCGATATTTCTAATGATTCTTCATTCCTATAATTTGACCAGGTCGCTACCGCTCCCTGTACTGACCCGATCCAAGCGCCATTCCGATTTGAGGCAAGGCCCATGATCGATAAGGTTCGTTGGGGAATTTTGAGTACGGCAAACATTGCGGTGCAGAAGGTTATTCCCGCAATGCAACGAAGCCCGTGGTGTGAGATCGCTGCGATTGCTTCGCGCGATCTATCGCGAGCCAGGAAGGCTGCGGACAAGCTCCGGATCCCGAAAGCGTACGGCAGTTACGAGGAGTTACTCGCGGACGAATCGATCGAAGTGGTCTACAACCCGCTGCCGAATCACCTGCATGTGCCGTGGACGTTGAACGCCGCCGAAGCCGGTAAACACGTGCTTTGCGAAAAGCCGATCGCGCTCAATGCAGATGAGGCGCGGGCGCTCCTCGATGCTCGCGATCGTTATGGAGTACGAATACAGGAAGCCTTCATGGTGCGAACACATCCGCAGTGGCTTGAAACGCGGCGGCTGATTCAAACGGGCCGCATCGGCACGTTGCGATCGATCACCGGTTTCTTCAGTTACTTCAATGCCGATCCGGCAAACATTCGCAATCAACTCGAGATCGGCGGCGGAGCATTGATGGATATCGGCTGTTATCCGATCACGATCTCGCGCTGGATTTATGATGCGGAACCGCGTCGCGTGTTTGGATTGATTGAACGCGAGGCGAAATCCGGTACAGATGTTCTGACGACCGCCGTGCTCGATTTTCCGAATGGTCATTCAACGTTCACTTGCAGCACGCGTCTCGCGCCGTATCAGCGGATGATCTTCCACGGCAGCGAAGGACGGATCGAAGTGATCATTCCATTCAACGCACCGAATGATCGTCCGACGCAAATCATGCTCGACGATCAAACGATTGATTTCCCGGTTTGTGATCAGTACGAGATCCAGGGGACGCTCTTTTCGCAGGCGCTACGCGAGCAGAAAGAGCAGCCAATCCCGCTTGAAGACGCGATTAACAACATGACGGTGATCGATGCGGTGTTTCGTTCGGCCGCGAACGGTCAATGGGAAATTCTGTAAAGATGAGGAGCCACATCATGAAACTGATAGTTTCTTTCGCGATAATTGCGTTGTTGTCGCTCTCGACTTCGTCACAAGAATCCGGAGACAAATTCGTCTACGCAGACTTCGAGAAGATGGAGAACGGTCGGCCGGTCAGCAGTAACGGCGGCCTCGTCCAGATTTACACCGGAACCGAGTCGACACCCGTGACATTCAAGGGACTCGCAAATGCTTCGCCCGGCGCTCCGGAATTGATCGTCCTGAAAGAC
>DATNDM010000109.1:0-6417 GCA_035553235.1 Pyrinomonadaceae bacterium
CACATCGAGATCGAGACGCACGAAACGCGCCTCACCAGTCATAACGCGATGCGACTCTTCCGGAACTACGACATCATCGCGGACGGCACCGACAACTTTCCTACGCGTTATCTGGTGAACGACGCGTGTGTCTTGAGCGGCAAGCCGAACGTGTACGGCTCGATCTTCAGATTCGAGGGGCAGGCGAGTGTTTTCTGGGCTGAGAAGGGCGCGTGTTATCGATGTCTTTATCCGGAGCCGCCGCCGCCCGGGCTGGTGCCGTCGTGCGCGGAAGGCGGTGTGCTCGGTGTGTTGCCGGGTATCGTCGGCGCGATTCAGGCAAACGAAACGATCAAGATCATTCTCGGCGCTGAGGATCTGCTGGTCAACCGTCTGTTGTTGTTCGATGCGTGGCCGATGAAGTTCCGCGAGTTCAAGCTGCGTAAGGATCCGAAGTGTCCTGTGTGCGGCGAGCAGCCGACGATCAAGGAACTGATCGACTACGAAGAGTTTTGCGGCGTGGCGGCGCACCAGCTACCGCAGTCTGAGACGAAGCTCGAAGAGATCTCGGCGACTGAGTTGAACGCGCGTCGTCTGCGTGGCGACAAGATTCAGATCGTTGACGTGCGCGAGCCGCACGAGTTTGAGATCGCGCGCATACCGGGAACGAAGTTGATCCCGCTGGGGCACGTCGTGAGCCGGATGAATGAGATCGATCCGGAGGTTGACACGATCGTTCACTGCAAAGGCGGTGTGCGCAGCGCGAAGGCGATCGAGGCGTTGAAGCGTGCTGGATTTCAGGGACGATTGATTAATCTGAAGGGCGGCATCGCGGCCTGGTCTGATGACGTCGATCCGCGGGTTGCGAAATACTAGTTTTAGCCGCGGATTTTCGCGGATGAACGCAGATCAGCGTTAATCTGCGTAAATCCGCGGCTGCAATTCATCCCACCTGAGGCGCGGTTTAAGTCTCTCTTACCTCAACCTGCGACAATCTGTTTGTGCTTTTGACTTTTTGTGGCCTAATCAACCATGCGCAGGAAGTGGCTGGCAATCGTTCTCGTGTGGGCGCTGCTGGGTGTTATCTACGCCGCGCCGACTTATGTCGAGGTGCGCGCCGCACAGCACGGCCACACGGCGTGGCGGATCTTTACGTGGGGGATCCTATCGTGGTCAGCGTGGGCGCCGCTGACATTCGCGATGATTTGGCTGGCGCGCAATTTTTCAGTCGTCGGCGACGCGTGGAAGCGCAATGTCATCGTGCACCTGCCGGCGTTCTTGTTGATCTCCACACTGCACTCTGCCGCGGTCACTGCCGTAAATTTGTGGGTAAAGCCTTTCGATAACATGGGCGATAGCCCGAAAACATTCTGGCCCAGGTTTGTTTCGCGCGTGCCGGGATCGTTCGGTTCGGATTTGCTCATCTATGCCGGGGTGATCGGCGTGTTTTATGCGTTCGACTACTATCGCAAGTATCGCGAGCGCGAGTTTGCCGCGACGCGACTCGAAGCGCAGCTTGCACAAGCGCAGTTGGATTCACTGCGCATGCAGTTACATCCGCATTTCCTCTTCAACACGCTCAACAGCATCGTCGGTCTCGTGCGCGACAACAAGAACAACGCCGCGGTGAATATGCTGGTCGGGTTGAGTGATCTGTTGCGTCACACGCTCGAGTATTCGTCGCGTCACGAAGTCGAATTGCGAGAAGAGCTCAACTTCATCAAGCTGTATTTGAGTATTCAGGAGATGCGGTTTTCCGATCGACTCCGCATCGAGCTCGACATCGATCCGCGCACGACGAAGGCGCTCGTGCCGAACCTGATCCTGCAACCGCTCACGGAAAATGCGTTGCGGCACGGTATCGCGCGCCGCACCGATTCGGGTTTGGTCGGGATTAGCTCCGTGGCGGAAGACGGTCATCTGCGTTTGACTGTTTACGACGATGGCGCGGGTTTGCCGGATGATTGGCAACTGAAAGGCAGCGCCGGAATCGGTCTGGCGAACACTATCGCACGGCTGCAACAACTCTACGACAACGATCACGAGTTTGATATTCGTAATCGAGATGGTGGTGGCGTCGAGGTTGTGATCGTGATGCCGATGAGGACGGCGTCGTAAATGGTCGCGAAGATCAAAACAATCATCGTTGATGACGAGCCGCTTGCGCGGCGCAACCTGCGTTTGCTGCTCGAACGAGATCCGCAGATCGAGATTCTCGATGAGTGTCGGAATGGACGCGAAGCAATCAAGGCCATCAACACGCTCTCGCCTGATCTGATCTTCCTCGACATACAGATGCCGGAGATGGACGGCTTCGACGTCCTCGCACACGTTGGTCCGGAACACATTCAGGCGATCATCTTTGTTACTGCGTTCGATCAGTATGCGCTGAAAGCTTTTGACGTTCATGCGCTCGATTATCTCCTGAAGCCTTTCGACGACGAACGATTCGCGCGTGCACTGGAGCGCGCGAAGTCGCAGATCGCGGCGCGCGAGATTAACCAGTTGAGCGAGCGTCTGCTTGCTTTACTCGAAGAGCGCGAGACGGAGCGCAAAGGAGCGAAACGCGACGAGCGTTACCTGACGAGGTTGATGATCAAAGCAGCGAGCCGCATGATGCTGTTGAAGGTTGACGAGATCGACTTCATCGAAGCGGATGGGAATTACGCGAAGCTGCATGTTGGGCGTAAGACGCATCTGCTGCGCGAGAAGATGAATGATCTCGAGGGACGGCTCGATCCGGGGAAGTTTGTGCGGATACATCGATCGATCATCGTGAATCTCGATCGGATCAAAGAGCTGCATCCGCACTTCAATGGCGATTACGTGGTTGTGCTCGAAGACGGACGGCAATTGAAGCTTAGCCGGACCCGGCGTGAGCACCTCGAGGCCAGCTTAAAAGTGAACCGCGGATGAACGCGGGTTTACGCAGATCTGCGTTTGTCCGTGAAATCCGCGGCTAAACTATTGTTTGTCCTCAGAGGGCATTATGGTTTGTCTTCAGAGGTCCTGTACTTCTCTTTTTCTTTGTCGCGCTGCAAGTATGGGATCCCTTTCTCCATCCACTCCGGTGCGGGCGCGCCTTTCAGGAAGTGATCGAAGAACTCCTGCAGACGCCGCGTGTAGTCCTTCTGGTTGATCCGCTTCCGCAGCCCGTGCTTCTCGCCGTTGTACGTGAACATGTAGGCTTCCTTGTTGAGCCGGCGTAGCGCGAGAAAGAATTCGATGCCCTGATACCACGGCACTGCGTCGTCTTCGTCGTTGTGAATCATCAGCAACGGAGTCTCGACTCGATCCGCGCGGAAGATCGGCGAGTTGTCGAGATAGCGCAGCGGATAATCCCACAAGCTCCCGCCAATGCGCGACTGCGATCGCTCGTACTGAAACTGCCGCGGCAGCCCTGTGCCCCAGCGAATGCCGCTATAGGCGCTCGTCATGTTCGCCACGAGCGCGCCCGGCGCCGCCGCTTTGAAACGATTCGTCTGCGTCACCATGTACGCGATTTGATAACCGCCCCAACTGTGTCCCTGAATACCGATCGCGTTCTCGTTAACGTAACCTTTATCGACAACCGCCTGAATCCCCGGCAGCACACACTTCAACGCGCTCGGGCCCGGATAACCAATCGTGTAAACGATGTCAGGCATGAAAACGAGATAACCGTTGCTGACGTAGTACGTCGGATTGATCGACGTGCCCGGCGCGGGATTGCGGAACTGATGCAAGCCCTGCGAAAGCTTCTCGTAGATGTAGACGATCATCGGATACTTCTTCTTCGGATCGAAGTTGTCCGGTTTCAGCAGCAGGCCCTTCAACTGCACGCCGTCGGTGTTTTTGAAACTCACGAGTTCGCCGGTGCCCCACGTAAACCCGGCGCGTTGCGCGTCGCCGTTGCTGACGCGCTTCAACTCGCGGAACGTGCTGTTCGTCATCCAAACATCCGGAAACTGATCGAAGCGCGACGCAGTCATGATCAACACGTCTGCGTCCCTCGCTTTCGTCGGGTTGTTGAAATCTTTCGCGGCCATCAGGAGTTTTTGCGGAAGCGCGGTGCTGTTGACTTTGTCGCGGTAGAAACCGGTGTCGTGTGTTTCCTGGTTTTCGGCGGAGAGCAGCAACGGCTTGTCAGGATCGATCGAGCGCTCGCGCGGATCGAGCCGGACGTAACGAAGCGTGGTTGATTCTTTGCGACCGACGCCGTCCGTGAGATTCGTCGCCGCGCTACCGTCCGGCGCGACGCGCCAGATGTCGTAACGATCGTAGATCAACACGTCGGCATCGTCTTTGGTCCAACCGCCGATACCGTACGACCCCGGTGTTGAGGGTGTGTCGTTCTCTTCGTTGTAGAAATTGACTTTGATGTCTTTGGTCAGGTTTACGGTCGAGCCGCCGTTGACTGAATACGAATACCAGTCTTTGCCGTCGAAGTAGATCGCGTATTTCGCGTTTGGCGAAAGCGACACGTTGAAGCGCTGTTTGGTCAAGAGCGGTTTGCGCGAACCGTCAGACGTGTTGACGAGGTAATAATCAGTGAAACCCGGATCATAGTCGTTAGTGACTCGATACTTACGATTGTCAGCACCGATCGCGTAGCTGCCGTCGTTCGAAGGCGAGATGGATTCCATCGTGTCGTCGGCAAGCTGGACGAATTTCTTCGCCTGCAGATCGTAGACCGCGCGATACGAGCGATTGCGATCCTGCTCGGCGCGGACTTTCTGAATCGGCTGCACGTAGTCGTCTTTCCAATGCCACAGATCGACGTTCACCTTTTCATCCGCGGGGATCTCTTCGTCCGGGTTCTTCTCGGGCTCAGGCGGCGGTGCGGCGCCTAAAAAGAGGTGACTGCCGTCGAGCGAGAAGTTGAGGTTCGCGCGCTCGCTCACGACAAACTCTTTGCGAAAGCCGGGCGAGGTGATCGAGACGATCTCGGTCGCTTGCGGATCCTTGCGGTTCCAGTAGTAGACGCGAAACTTCGGTTGCTTTGCAGCGGCGTCTTCTTTGTCGCTGATGAAGGCGAGCTGCGTGTTGTCTTCGTCCCAGGTCAGACGTTGATATTTGCCCTTGCCGCTCAACAGCGTGACCGCGGCCGCGTCGTTGTCCGTGGTGACGGCGTAGACGCCGTTCGTGTCGTCGTTGCGAGAGGAGACGGTGTAGACAAGGGTTTTGGCGTCTTTGCTGATCGTGAAGTCGAGTGCGTCGCTGAATTTGCGCTCGGCGGATGTGGTCGTGTTGAGAAGGATCAGATCGGTGCCGTACTCCTTCTTGTTGCGCGAGCGACCGCCGGCGCGCGGCGCTGGAGATTCCGTGGATTCTGGTTTGGCGCCCGGCTCCGCGTTACCGGGCGGTACCGCGCTCGGTTCTGTGCGAGGTGGGATCGTTGATTCTAATGAATACGCGATGAATCCCGATCCGTCTTCCGGGACGCGGAAGGTTTTCACGCGCTCGATGTGTTTTACGGTGCCGTTCGAAAGGTCCATGATCGAGAGACCGTTCTTCGGCATGTCCTCGGGTTTTTTCTTCTCCTTCTTCGCTTTGGTCACCTCAGCTTTGGTGGGCTCAGTGGTGAACACGACAAACTTGCTGTCCGCGGTGAACACGGGCCGCAGCAAACGCGCCTGCTCGGCCTGAAACTCCGCGACGTTTGTGCCCGGATCATCGGGCGGCGGCAGCGGCGGACGATAACCACGCGCCGCGCGCCAATCGACTCCAGTCGCGACGTTGCGTACGACAATCTCGCCATCGCCATCCTGCGGCACGTACGCATACGCCACAAACTTCCCGTCACGCGAAACCTGCTGCGCGAGGATCGATCGCCACGAGTCGTAATCCTGATGCGTGAGCGGGCGTTTGGCTGCCGGAGCTTGTTGCTGCGCGCGCACGACGCCGAACGGGATCGTCACGAACAAAGCGATCGTGCACAACAGTGCGACACTTCGCTGGAGTTTCATGGGCACCTCATAAGTTGTGGGACTTAAAACAAAACGCGGATGACGCAGATTCTAATCCAATCCGTGTCATCCGCGTTAATCCGTGGCTGACTAACTGTTTTAGAAGAACAGCGAGTACAACAGCCGGTTTGGTGAACCCGAGCCGGCATTAGTCACAACGTTCGTCGTCGCGCCGTTGACGATCGCGTTACGAACGGTTGTTGACGAAGCTGACGGGTTAACCTGCTTGTAAAGCGCTGCTACGCCGGCAACGTGTGGTGAAGCCATTGAAGTTCCA
Source organism: Pyrinomonadaceae bacterium (assembly GCA_035553235.1). Lineage (GTDB taxonomy): Bacteria > Acidobacteriota > Blastocatellia > Pyrinomonadales > Pyrinomonadaceae > PSRF01. The sequence goes on from DATNDM010000109.1 coordinate 6,205, forward strand.
CTCAACGTTGCGGTGGCTGTGTCAGAGCTAAACCATGACGACAAGATTCCCGAACCCGGCGCAAAGAGGTCGAGACACGTGCCGAAGTTTGAGAACGAAGCACGTGCGTCAGTGGTCGTGGTGGCGCCGACCGTAATCGCGTTCGCCGCGCGAGCGGGTGACGAGTTGCATGCATTGGCATTGCTGTTACCCGCTGCCACTGCGATCGCGACT
>DATNDM010000110.1:0-6348 GCA_035553235.1 Pyrinomonadaceae bacterium
GCTGGCGATTGAGGGCGGCTGCAACGCGGTCGCTTCGACCTTCGGCGTGCTCGGCTCGGTGGCGCGGAAGTATGCTCACAAGATTCCCTTCATCGTGAAGATAAATCACAACGAGTTGCTGACGCTGCCGAACAAGTTTGACCAGGTTCTGTTTGGAACAGTCAAAGAAGCGCACAATCTCGGCGCCGTCGCGGTGGGCGCGACGATTTATTTCGGTTCCGACGAGTCGACCAGACAGATCACCGAGATCAGCGCGGCGTTCGCGCAGGCGCACGAGCTCGGGATGGCTTGTATCCTCTGGTGTTACCTGCGCAATTCGAAGTTCAAAACTCCCGAAGGCGATATGCACGCGGCAGCGGATCTGACGAGCCAGGCGAACCACATCGGCGTCACGATCCAGGCCGATATCATCAAGCAGAAACTGCCGGAGCGAAACGGTGGTTATCAAGCCGTCGAAAAGGAACTCGGTAAGTCATACGGCAAGACCAGCAAACTCGTTTACGAGAAGCTCACGACCGACAATCCGATCGATCTCGTGCGTTACCAGGTGGCGAACTGTTACATGGGCCGCTGCGGTTTGATCAATTCCGGCGGCGAGTCGAAGGGCGCGAGCGATTTGGCGGAAGCGGTGCGCACGGCGGTCATCAACAAGCGCGGCGGCGGCATGGGGCTGATTTCGGGACGGAAGGCGTTCCAGCGCCCGATGAGCGAAGGCGTGCAACTGCTGAACGCGATCCAGGACGTTTACCTCGCGGACGAGATCACCGTCGCTTAGTCTTAGCCACCGATTACACGGAAAACACGGATCAGATTCACACTTCTGATCCGTGTTTGTCCGTGTAAATTCGTGGCGCTTTTTTGAAGTCAACTAATTCCGAAAAAGCTGCTAAACTCACGCATCATGAACCAGGGGAAGAAGCAACCACCACCAGTCGATAATTCTGTCTCGGACTCAACCGGGCAGTACGACCTCCGTTTTGTTTTGTGGCGACAGTTCTGCGCGCTGCAGCATATTCCGGTCGACACTTTGCCGAGTCAGTTGGATGATGAGAAGAAAGAGTTGTGGGAAGAGATGAAGGCGAAGCGGTTGAAAACGTAACCGCGGATTTACGCGGATAAACGCGGATCAGAAGAAACGATGAGTTAGAAATGGGTTGGTTAATCTCTCCTCACCGATTGTCGTCACTGGCCCATGTCCTGAGTAAACTTTCACGTCGTCATCAAGCGTCATGAGTTTGGTTTTGATTGAGCTGAGCAGTTGCTCGGTCGAGCCGCCCGGCAGGTCTGTTCGCCCAATCGAACCCGCAAACAACACATCACCAACAAACACTGCGCGCTCGTTTCGTTCGTAAAGCACGACGTGACCAGGCGTGTGACCGGGACAATGCAGCACCTCGAATTCGAGCTGGCCGACGTCGTACTTCTCGCCATCTGTCCAGTAGTGCTCGACGCGCGGCGGCTGTTCGAAAACAAACCCGAGCGCCGCCCACTGCGCGCGCGGAATGCCGATCCACCCAGGTTGCTCGGGCAGCGCCTGGTACATTAACTCGTCGCCTTTGTGCAGGCTGATCTTCGCTTGCGGTTGTAGTTTTTTCAGTGCCGCAACGCCACCGACATGATCGAGATGTGCGTGCGTGAGCGCGATTGCTTTTAGCTTGAGCCCGCGGCGCTCGAGTGTCTCGACGATGCGTTCCGCTTCATCTCCGGGATCGATGCAGATCGCCTGCTTTGTTGCTTCACAACCGATGATGCGCGCGTGTTGTTGGAATGCAGTGACGGTGATTTCTTCGATAATCATTGACTTTGTATAATACTTTACGCAATGCCAGTTAGCACTCAATCAGCACCACTCGCCGCCGTACTCGACTCGATGACGACCGAGGGCGCGCCGGAATTAACTGAACATCTCGAAGCGGGCGCGCTCAAGTGTTTTGCTTGCGGCCATCGCTGCCTGATCAATGCCGGAAAGCGCGGCATCTGCAAAGTTCGCTTCAACGAGGGCGGCCATCTGCGCGTGCCGACGAACTATGTCGCCGCGCTCGCTTGCGATCCGACTGAGAAGAAGCCGTTCTTCCATGTTTTGCCGGGTTCAGACACGTTGACCTTCGGCATGCTCGGCTGCGATCTGCATTGTGCGTATTGCCAGAACTGGCTGACGTCGCAGGCGCTGCGCGATGATTCCGCCGGTACGAATCCGCAAATGGTTTCTGCGGAGCGACTCGTCTCGATGGCGAAGGCTTACGGCGCGGCGATGGTCGGCAGTAGTTACAACGAACCGTTGATTACGGCTGAGTGGGCGGTGGATGTTTTCAAGCGCGCTCGGCCCGAAGGGTTTCGCACTGCGTTCATCTCAAATGGAAACGCGACGCCGCAAGTGCTCGATTACCTGCGACCGTGGACTGACTGTTACAAGATCGATTTGAAGTCGATGAACGACAAGAACTACAGGCAACTGGGAGGCGTTGTCGACAACATTCTCGATACGGTGAAAATGGTCCACGAGCGCGGCTTTTGGGAAGAGATCGTCACGCTTGTCATTCCGGGGTTCAACGATTCCGAAGATGAGTTGCGTCGTGCTGCTGAGTTCATCGCGTCAGTCTCGCCTGACATTCCGTGGCACGTCACCGCGTTTCACCAGGACTATCGCATGACGGAGAACTCGAACACGACGGCCGCGCAGTTAATCCGAGCGTGTGAGATTGGTCGTGAGGCGGGCCTGAACTACATCTACGCCGGAAATCTTCCGGGCCGCGTCGGACGCTGGGAAAATACGTACTGTCCGTCGTGTGATGAGTTACTCGTCGAACGCTTCGGTTATTTAATTCGACAAGTGAACGTCACCGACGAAGGCCGCTGCCCTGCGTGCTCAACAACGATCCCTGGTATTTGGAGTTAGACCACAAAAAGCACAAAGCAAATCCACCAAACGCACAAGAGTTTTTCTGTTCAGTTCTACTTTGTGCTTTCTGTGTTCCCTTTTGTGCTTTTTGTGAACTAATTCTGAGGAAGGATTTTCGTCGCCTGCGACGCTATGACTTGCCACTTCCCCTCGCGTTTCGCATACACATCGAGAAACCGATACTCGCCGCTGATATCGATCGACTTCTTCTGACCCGGCACGACGTTCTTCCCGTTCTTGATCACACCGCGTCCGGTGATGAAAGCTGAGTCAGCGTCGATCACGGTCACCTTCGGATCGACTATGTCGTACGAGTCGGCCGTAATCGAGCCAGACTCGATCGACTTCACTTCATCATCCTTCGTCCCCGTCGAACCGTCTGGATAAACAATCACCGCGTTGTCCGCGAGGATCCGTTTGACGGACTCGGAACTGTGCGTCTTGTTTGCGTCGGCCCACTCGCGTTCGAGTTTCATTATCTCAGCCTCGATCGCCGCCCGATCGAACTTCTCGACCGGACTCGCAGTCGCGATTGCGGAATTGCGATTACTATCGAGTGCCGGTTGGCAGCCATTCATCACCGCGACGACGGCGACTATCAACAACGCGAGTACGCTTCTCTTCATTCGATTCTCACTCCTTCTCCCGACCAGTCCGCAGGACCATCAAATCCGCACTTGCTTCTACGATAAACTTACGTTTTGAGTCAACTTTGATGCGCCGCCGAGACATTGACAGCGCCTATTTCTTCGGATTATTGTTCGCGGCATACAAGTAATCCGGAGCGAGTTTTGTCGAATGTTCCGGTGGTACGTTTCCTACCTGTTTGTTCGTGAACACGCTTATTTGTGGAAAGGAGTAACCATGACTCGCCTTTTGAGATCCTCAAAATTCTGGTTACTAAGCCGAGCTTTGCTTTTGGTGATAAGTTTTACGATTGCAGGAGTGTCTCAGGCTCAAACCCCGCAAAAACGGCCGGCTTTGGCGCCGGAGGAAGATCCGGTCTTTCACGACTATCGCGGCGTGAAGCTCGGATGGCTTGCTGATGAAGTACGGAAGAAACTCGGCAGCCCGGCGAACAAGGGCGACGAGCAGGACTTCTACATGTTCGGCGATAAAGAAACCGCCCAGTTCCTTTATGACAAGGGCCAGGTAACCGCGATCTCCGTCGACTTCATGAACGGTGCGAAGGAGATCATCACGCCGCAGCAGGTGTTTGGCGCCGACATCGAGGCGAAGCCTGATGGTTCGAAGTACAAACTCGTGCGCTATCCGAAAGCCGGGTACTGGGTTTCGTACAGTCGAACAGCGGGCGATAGTCCAATCATAACGGTGACAATTCAGAAATTTTCCCAGTGATCCTCGCGAAGAACATCAAGGACAGGGCTCTTTTCGAGGGATTCAACAAGGTCGGAATTGTGGGCGCCGAGTCGCTGGCCGACGAAGGGCGCCGGTTGAAAGAGTGGCTTGCGCGCGGCCATCACGGCGAGATGCGGTGGATGGCCCGCGATGTCCACAAACGCATCGATCCGCACGAAATCTTTCCGCAAGCGCGCTCCGTCGTCGTCGTTGCGCTCAACTACTTCACACCACACCAGCACCAGCAAACTCCAGCGACGGGAAAAGTCTCGCGTTACGCGTGGGGCGACGATTATCACGACGTCGTCAAAGAGAAACTTCTGTCGCTGCTTTCATGGATCAAGGAACAAGAACCAAGTGCCGAGGGTAAAGTCTGTGTGGACATTCAGCCCACGATGGATAAAGCGTGGGCCGTGCGTGCGGGACTCGGTTGGCTCGGCAAGCATTCGAACGTGATCACGCCGGAGCATGGCTCGTGGGTTTTCATCGGGGAGTTGTTGCTCAACCTCGAGCTCGAACATGATTCCGAGCGCATTGAAGATCATTGCGGGACGTGTACGTTGTGTCTCGACGCGTGTCCGACTGCGGCGATTACTGAGCCTTACGTCGTCGATTCGAACAAGTGCATTTCTTACGCGACGATCGAACTGCGCGCCCCGGAGTTGCCGGCGGAGATGGATATGGCCGGGTGGTTGTATGGTTGTGATGTTTGCCAGGATGTTTGCCCGTGGAACCGGTTTGAGCAGCCGACGAACGAGACGCGATTTGAGCCGCGCGCAGGAAATGTCGACGTTGAGCTTGACGAGGTTCTCGCACTCGATCCGGAGACTTATGCCGCACGATACCGTGGCAGTGCGATGAAGCGCGCAAAACTGGCCGGGCTTCAGCGCAACGCGCGCGCCTTGAATCTTGAAAAATCTTGTAAATCCTGTGATGCATAAACCTCGCAACCCCACGTTCGCTGAAGAAATCGCGCAAAGCTTTAAGCAACAAACGATCATGGCACTCATCGGCGCTGAACTGACGCGCGTCGAACCAGGCGTCATCGAAATCACCCTCCCGTATCGCGCCGACCTGGCCCAACAACACGGCTACCTGCACGCCGGCATCGTCACGACCATCGCCGACTCAGCCTGCGGTTACGCCGCCTACAGCCTGATGCCGCCGAACTCCGAAGTGCTCAGCGTCGAATTCAAAGTGAACCTGCTGCGGACGGCGAAAGGCGAAACGTTTTTAGCCGTCGCGGAGGTTATTAAATCCGGCAAGACGCTGACTGTCGTCCGCGCTGATGTCTTTGGCATCGACAGAGACCGGCGTGATCTGATAGCCACGATGCTCGGCACGATGATCTGCTTGCATCCTGCAGGCTGAAGGCTGATCCCTGCCGCTCCGTGAAAATCCGTGGTTAAAACGGTATCATTGCCTCTATGTTTCTGCGCGATTCCTACAATCGTCCGATTCGCGACCTGCGCGTGTCGCTGACCGACCGTTGTAACTTTCGTTGTTTCTACTGCCTGCCGCACGGCGAGCCTCCCATCGCGCCGAAAGAGCAGATGCTTTCGTTCGAAGAGATTGAGTACGTTTGCGAAATATTCGTTAGTCTCGGCATCGAAAAAATTCGACTCACGGGCGGCGAACCGATGTTGCGCCGCGATATCGAAACCATCATTCGCAAACTCTCGCGACTGAAGTCTTCCGGACTTCAGGATCTGGCCTTGACGACCAATGGCTACTACTTGCCGGATCGCGCACAGAGTCTGAAAGACGCGGGACTCGATCGCGTCACGATCAGTCTAGACAGTCTGAAACGTGACGTTTTCAAGCGCATGACCGGTGTAGACGTGTTGGACAAAGTGCTGAACGGCATCGCGGCGGCAAAGAAGGCCGGGCTCGAGCCGATAAAAATCAATGCCGTGATCGTGCGCGGGCACAACGAAGACGAGGTTGCCGATTTCGCCGCGTTCGCGCGCGAGTACGATGTGAAGATGCGGTTTATCGAATTTATGCCGCTGGATTCCGGACACGAGTGGGCGCGTGAAGATGTGGTTTCCGGCAAAGAGATTCGCGAGCGAATTAACGAACGCTTTCCG
>DATNDM010000111.1:0-2491 GCA_035553235.1 Pyrinomonadaceae bacterium
GTATCGGCGCCCACGCTCTTCATTCTCGCTCGCTCCGGCGACGAGAAGACGTTTCTGATGCGCTTGTTTTTGATCGGCGTGCTGGTGCGGATCGTGCTCGCCACCGTCATCTTCGCGGGCCACATGGAGGAGTTCTTCGGCGGCGACGCTAACACTTACGACATCTTCGGGCAGTCGCTGCTGCAGGGTTTGTACGGCGACAAATACCACATGGAGAAATACCAGAGCTTTGTTGCCTCTGGTGCGGGCGCGTGGGGCATGCTTTATCTCGTCGCGGGCATTTACGATGTGGTCGGCAGAAACCTGCTTGCGGTCCAGTTAGTCAATGCGTCGATTGGAGCGGCGACCGGCATTGTTGTTTACCAAACCGCGATGGCGCTCTTCAGCAACAAGCGCGTCGCGAAGCTCGCGGCCCTGCTGGTCACGTTCTTCCCGTCGTTGATTCTCTGGTCGTCACAGGCGCTGAAAGACGGTTTGATCATCCTTGCACTCGCCATCTCGATCCTCGCGACGTTGCGGTTGATGGAAAAGATCACCTTTGGCTGGGTGTGTGTGATCACTGTGTCGTTGCTGGCGCTGCTGAGTCTGCGTTTTTACATCTTCTACATGATGACGGCGGCGGTAGCGGGCAGTTTCTTCATGGGGATGAAGACGCTGAGCGCACAGGGTTTTATCCAACGGTTCATGGCCGTGGCGGTGATTGGCCTCGCGTTTACGTGGTTCGGCGTCTTGCAGTACGCGGGGAATCAGTTCGATCGCTTTGCGAACCTGAAACAGATACAGGCAAGCCGCATGGACCAGGCGTCGGCGGGCTCGGGCTTCGCTAAAGACGTCGACATCGGAACGACGGAAGGAGCGCTGGCCATCATTCCGATAGGAGTCGTGTACCTGCTGCTCGCGCCGTTTCCGTGGCAATTCCAGACGTTGCGGCAGAGCATCACGCTGCCTGAGATGATCGTGTGGTGGTTTTCATTTCCTCTGCTTGTGCTCGGGATGTGGTATTCGATCAAACACCGGCTGCGGCAGGTTTCGCCGATCGTGATCTTCACGACGATGCTGACGCTCGTGTATTCAGTTTTCCAGGGGAACGTCGGCACGGCGTACAGGCAGCGCTCGCAGTTGCTGGTGTTTTACTTCATCTTCGTGGCGGTGGGCGCGGTCATCATGAAGGAGCGCGCAGAGGATCGCAGGCTGCAGGCGATCAGGGCGAAGCAGGAGTTGAAGGAAGTTCAGGCGGCGCGAGTGCTCGCGCGAGGCAAGGCGGCGGTGGGACATAATTAGCCGCAGATGAACGCGAATCAACGCAGATCAGCGTTTATCTGCGTTCATCTGCGGCTCAACTATTTCAAGTAACGCTTCTCAACGAGATAAGCAATAATCACGCGCGCATTCTCTTCCGCCGATCGTGCCACGGTGTCGATGACGATCTCGGGCTGCACGGGTGCTTCGTACGGATCGTCAATGCCGGTGAAGTTCCTGATCTCACCGCGCCGCGCTTTCCGATACATCCCTTTCACATCTCGGCGCTCGCACTCCTCGAGCGGCGTAGCAACGAACACTTCGATAAATCGGTCCGCGCCAACTGTGTTCCGCACGTCGTTGCGCGTCGCACGATACGGACTCACCGCCGCACAAACCACTACTCCCTGATGCTTCACGATCTCCGCCGCCACAAACCCGATCCGCCGGATGTTCGCATCGCGATCTTCCTTACTAAAACCGAGTCCGCGCGAGAGATGGTTGCGCACGATGTCGCCGTCGAGCACTGTGACCTGCCGCCCAAACTCCTGTAACAAAACAGTCAGGATTTCGGCAGTCGTCGATTTGCCTGACGCACTGAGCCCCGTAAACCAAACACAGAAACCCTGGCGGTGACGCGGCGGGTACGTCGTGGCAATCGCTTCGCTGACTTCCGGTCGCGCAAACCACGCCGGCAACTCCGTCCCACCTTCGCGATACCACGCACGCACTTGCGTTCCCGACAACTGCGCGGTCACGGCGTTTGGCCCAAGCTTGCGCACGTCTTCATAACGATCCTCTTCCGGCAGGTAAACGAACTCACCGAACGGCAACACCTTCACCCCAACTTCATCTTCGAGACTCTGCACGAGTTCCTGCGCCGCGTAAGGTGAATAGAACGGTTTGCCGGTCGAATCGTTGCCGGGGCTCGCGTGATCGCGACCGATGATCATGTGGTTGGCGCCGTAGTTTCGCCGGATGAGCGCGTGCCACAGTGCTTCTCGGGGTCCGGCGAGTCGCATCGCGAGTGGCAGCAGTGAAAGCAGAATGCAATTCTGATCGTAGTACTTGCCGGCGAGCGCTTTGTACGTGCGGACCCGCGTGAAGTAATCGATATCGCCGGGCTTGGTCATGCCGACCACGGGATGCAACAACAACACGCCGTTCACTTCTTCGATCGCACGCTTGGTCAACTCTTCATGCGCGCGATGCAAAGGGTTGCGGGTTTGAAACGCGACGACATTTTGGAAAC
>DATNDM010000112.1:0-4046 GCA_035553235.1 Pyrinomonadaceae bacterium
TCTCCAGGTTCACTTCGCGTAAGACGCACTGCAGCGGTTCGTCCTGGTTCTTCCAGACGAATGCCGTTCGCAGGATTGAGTGCCTCTCGACGAGGTGCCGCCACGCGCGCTCGAGCGCCGGCACGTCCAACTGTCCGCGCAGGACGTAAATCTTCTGTTCGATGTGTACACCCGGAGCGGATAGCTGGAGCGTGTCGAAGAGCATGCCCTGCTGCTGCGGGGAAAGAGGATAGATGGCGGCGACGTTCTTGGCTGTCATCGTGGGAGTTATGAAGTCAGATCGAGCTCGGCTAAAACATTCTCCAACTGGTGTTCGCTCAACTCTACGTCGGGAAAGTCGTCTGGTGAGTAGACTGCAGGATCGCGTTCCTGACAATGCCTGACCAGTGCGCGAAGTGCGTCGATAAAATCATTGGCGAGACGTTCGACGGTGCTGCGCCGGTGAACATTCTCGCTGTAGTTCCACACCGTTTGCAATCGGCCGTCGACAATGCTGCTGTTGATCTCGAACAAATACGTGCGTGCTTGTCTCGGGCTGCGGTTGAACGGTCTGTACAACTCGGCCCGAAACACTGTGGACGGCAGCATCTGGTCCAACTGGCCCCAGTAATTAAAACAAACCTCAGCGTGCGGAAGTTTGCGCAGTTCTTCGGCGGTGTTGTTGCGGTTCAGATAGCGCAGCAAACCGAAACCAAGCCCTTCTTGCGGGATATGCCGCAACTGCTCTTTTGTTCTTTTCAGATTGGCGCCCGGTTCGTCATCTGTTGCAGCGATTACGACGGGAAAGATTGTCGTGAACCAGCCTACAGTGCGCGTGACGTCGATGTTCTCGACAAACTGTTCACGCCCGTGGCCTTCAAGGTCGATCAGAAGCGTATCGGCGTTCGTCCAGGACCTGAATGCCTGCGCGAGTCCGGTCAGTAACGCATCGTTTATCCGAGTTCGATAGACCGCAGGCACGTCGCGTAGTAACGCTTCTGTTTCGTCCGGTGTCAGCGCGACCGTGATACTTTGCGTAGACTCCTCACTGTTCACGCCGTCAAAGTCCGTCGGAATACGATCTGGTGAGCCAAGGCTCAGCCAGTAGTCAAGTTCGCTCAGCACTGCCTCGGACTGTGCCTGTTCCCAAAGCAGGTTGGCCCAGGTTTTGAACGAGGTAGTTTTGAGCGGCAATCGCGCCGGGTCATCGCGACTGAATTGCTCGCACAACGTCTGTAGGTCGTCCAAAATTATTCCCCACGAGACACCGTCAACCGCGAGATGATGAATCACGATTAGCAGTTGAGCCGGCTGAGGAGCGCAATCGAAGAACGCGAAACGAATCAGTGGTCCATCTTGCAGGTTCAGACTGCTCTGCAATCTCGCGGCTTGTTCCCGGATCGCTTCTGCTCGCTGAGCTTCGTCACTTTGTGACAAGTCGAAGTGCTCGAAAGAGGCTGGCTGATCCGGCGCTGCATTCCACTGTGACCACGTTTCACCATCGTGGCGAAATCTTAAGCGCAGCGCATCGTGGTGTTTGAGTAATTCGTTCGCCGCGCGTTCGAGCACGGTCCTGTCAATCGGCTCGCGCAACGTCAACAGCATCGCTTGATTGAAATGATGTGGATCGGGCTGCTGCTGTTCGAAAAACCAACTTTGGATTGCAGTAAGTTGAACCTCGCCCGTCACCGGCGTTTGTTCGGCTACAATCGCGCCACTGGAACCAACGGCGGAAGCTAACTCCGCGATCGTCTGGTGTTGAAAGAGGTGCCTGGGCATCAGTTGCAAGCCCGCTTTCGCGGCACGCATGACAATCTGAATGCTCAGAATCGAATCGCCCCCCAACTCGAAGAAGTTGTCGTGTACACTGACGCGCTCGACTCGCAAGACCTGACACCACAGCTCAGCAAGGGTCTTCTCAATCTGATCACGTGGCGCGACAAACTCTGCTTTCCCGGCTCGTTGCGGCGCCGGCAGCGCGCGGCGATCAACTTTCCCACTCGACGTCAGCGGAAACTCGGATAACAACACGAATGCCGTGGGTACCATGTACTCGGGTAAGCTTTCCTTCAGCCGTTCGCGCAGTTCCTTCACCAGCAGCTCACGGCTGTTCCAAACGTGTGCGGCCGCGGGTTCATCACGCTTAGCGTGGGCACGAGGATTTCGACTGGCGTACAGGTTATACAGGTTCGTTTGCTCGAGCATCGCATCCTGCTGCACGTTGATCGCGAAGCCATGTCGGCCCAGCAGCTCTGTCACTTTCCTCACGCGATCATCGAGATCGTGAACCTCCATCACGATTTGATCGATCTTCGGCCAATCAGCTTCGTCGATGCCTTCAAGTACCTCGAGTTCGCCTTTCTCGACGTCAATCTTCAGTAGATCGATCTTCGTGACGCCCTCGTCGCGCATCACTTCGGACAGCGTTTTCAATCGGCACGTGAAGGTTTCGCTCGTCAAGCGCTCGGCAATCAGTTCGTCAAGCTGCACGGCAGGCAGTTCGGCGCCATGCTGCTGTTGCATCACAAACGTCTTGACCACCTCACGGTCAGCGATCGCATCAGCAAAGCGTCCGGACATCAGCGACACATTCGGATAATAGGTAAAGCTGCTTATCTCAGACACGTTCGACAACCCAAACTCGAAGAGCTTTGCGTTCAATCCGTAAACCTCTGTGTTGAGTCGCAGGATCTGAAAGACCGGTGGAATCGGCTCAAACGAGTAAATCGTCGGGCGCCGGCTCAACTGATTCGCAAAGAGTGTGAACAGGCCGATGTTCGCGCCGACGTCGAAGATGCAAGCGTCGTCCGGGAGCTTGATGCCGAAATTCGAATACGTCTTGTGCGCGAAGATCTCGTCGTACATAAACGCAGTCTCGTTTCTATTGCGGCATACGATCGTCATGCCGTTGGGCAACTCGAACTGGACCAGATCCTTCAGTTGGCCTACCGACTCGAGACTCAGCAGCCGGCTGATCGGACCTGCGGTTTGCTGATCCGGAACGACATAAGCGACCAAACGTTTGCTGCCGGTCTTCTCTTCGCGTGCGACGACTACTGCGTTCTGTACTGCCGGATGCTGGTTCAGTGTCGACTCGATCTCACCCAGCTCGATACGGAAACCGCGAATCTTGACCTGATGATCAGTGCGGCCGAGGTACTCAACATTTCCGTCCGCGAGATAGCGAGCGAGATCTCCCGTGCGGTAGATCCGCGTCCCGGCTGGTCCAAACGGATCGGGCAGAAATCGCTCCGCAGTCAAATCCGCTCTCTTTAAATAGCCGCGCGCCAACCCGACGCCGCCGATGTACAACTCACCACGCACGCCGACCGGCACCGGCTGGAGGTTTTTGTCGAGCACGTAAATCTGCGTGTTTGCAATCGGTCGCCCAATCGGCACGATCGGCCGTTTCATTTCGCTTGCACAGTCCCAGTAGGTCACGTCCACCGATGCTTCAGTGGGTCCATAGAGGTTGTGCAACTCTGTATCGAGCCGCTGCCTGAATCGTTCTTTCAGTTCGTATGGCAAAGCTTCGCCACTACAGATCACTCGCCGCAGACTACGACACTCGCTGACGCCGCTTTCCTCGAGAAACGCCGCGAGCATCGACGGCACAAAATGCATCGTCGTGATCTCTTCATGCTGGATAATCTCGACGAGGTAACGGGTATCACCGTGTGCGCCGGGCCGCGCCATCACGAGTCGCGCGCCCGTGAGCAAAGGCCAGAAGAACTCCCAGACGGACACGTCGAAGGTGAATGGTGTTTTCTGTAGCACACGATCGTGCACGCAAAGTTCGTAAGCGTCCTGCATCCACAGCAGCCGGTTGCAGATTCCTTCGTGCGTGATCATCGATCCCTTCGGTTTGCCCGTTGAGCCCGAGGTGTAGATCACGTAAGCGAGGTTGTTCGGAACCGTATTAATGGTCGGATTCTCTTCACTCTCGCCGGCGATATCGTTCCAGTCCGCCTCCAGACAAATCGCCGTGACTGCAGCCGCCGAAAATGATTCTTCAAAACGCCGCATCGTGAGGACGACTGAAATCCCTGCTTCCGCGAGAATCAAGC
>DATNDM010000113.1:0-7834 GCA_035553235.1 Pyrinomonadaceae bacterium
CACTCTTTGATTTTATTCTTGCAGACCACGGTCAAACCGGCGCGATCTACTTCATGATGAGCGAGGCAGACATGAAGGCCGCGATGCAGTCGCCGTTGGTGAGCTTCTGTACTGACAGCGGTGCACGCGCCACTGATGGACCACTCGCGGGATCGAAATCACACCCGCGCGGCTGGGGCAGCTATCCGCGCATCCTTGGTCAGTATGTGCGTGATGAGAAGTTGTTAACGCTCGAGTCTGCGATTCACAAGATGACCGGCGCACCCGCCGCGCGCGTCGGCTTGCGTGATCGCGGATTGATTAAGGAGGGAATGTTCGCCGACATCACGATCTTCGACCCCGCGAAAGTGATCGACAAGGCCACCTTCGAATCGCCCAATCAGTATCCGGTCGGCATCGAGTATGTCCTGGTGAACGGAAAGATTTCCGTCGATAAAGGACAGCACACGAACGTCCTGGCTGGCCGCGTACTCCGTGGCCCAGGCTACAAACATCCGTAAGAGCTATGGGGCTTTGCCCGAAGAGTCTGATTTCTCTGTGCAACCTCTGTGTTCTCTGTGTCTCTGTGGTTGTTTTTACGAACAATTCCTTTAACCACAGAGGCACAGAGAACACAGAGGTTGCACAGAGAAGAAGTTCGATAGGGACTTTTCGGACAAAGCCGATCCGTGGCTAAACCTTGATATAGATCCGCTTCCGGTACAGCAACCACATCAACACGAGCCACAACAAAATAAACGCGATCGCGTAAAACAGCGACGCGTTAATCGGCTCCGCCCAACTCAAGAACAGGTTGCGAAAGATCCATCCCTGCACGTGCCACAGCCCCATCAACTTCACCATCAACCCCGTGCCCACAAACAAAGCGAGGGCATTAACGCCAAACACCTCGAACGGCCACGCCCAGCGCCGGTATCCCTTGATGTCGATCACCCAGTAACACAGCGCCAGAAATTCCAACGCTAATCCACCCGTGAAGAGCACGTATGAACTGGTCCACAGCGCCTTATTGATCGGAAAGAACGGATTCCACGCCCAACCGAGTGCGACACAAATCGCGCCCACCACAAACATTCCGACAACTTTTTCATAGCGCGTTCGCTCGCTGCGCAGCCAGTGACCGGTCAGTATTCCGGAGAGCGTCGTCACGACCGCGGGAATCGTGCTGAGTAGTCCTTCCGGATCGTAGACGCGGCCTTGTTTCCAGATGTGCTGCCGCAGAATCACGCGATCTATAAAGGACGCGATGCTGCCTTCCTTGCTGAGATCGCCGGGCGCGTAACCTGGCGCTGCGAGTTTCGTCATCAGGAAGTAGTAAGCAACGAGCAAAGCGACCGCGATAAGCAGTTGTGTCCTGACCTTCGTGGTCAGAAAGATGAGTGAAGCGATCAGGTAACAGACGGCGATGCGTTGCAGCACGCCCGCGACACGGATCGTGGCTAAGTTGAAATACGGAAAGCCGTTGAGGAAGAGGCCGAGGCCGAAGATGATCGCGCTGCGCTTGAGCACCTTCAGATACAGGCCTCGTTTGACGCTGCCTTCCTCAACGCGCCGCGCAAACGCGAGCGTGATCGACACCCCGACGATGAAAAGAAAGAACGGAAAGACGAGATCGGTCGGCGTCCAGCCATTCCACTCGGCGTGTTCGAGCGGCCAGTAAATGCTGGACCACGTGCCGGGATTATTCACCAGCACCATTGCCGCGATCGTGATGCCCCGAAAAACGTCGAGCGAGACCAACCGATTAGGATTTGCGGCGAAAAGTTTGGGGGACATGAGCCACAGATTACCACGGACGAACACGGATCAATCCGTCTTCATCCGCGTTTATCTGCGTTCCATGTTAAAGTATCGGCCCGTACATGTCCTTAATGCTTGCGGAGATCGCAGAGCAGCCGGCCGCGCTCGAGCGCACGATTGCGGAAGAGCGCGCCAAGACGGCAAAGCTCGGAAACGTACTCAAATCGCGTGACATCGATCTGATCGTCCTCGTTGCGCGCGGCAGTTCCGACAACGCCGCACTCTTCGGCCGCTACCTGCTCGAAATTACGACCGGCATTCCTGTCTCACTGTCTGCTCCGTCAGTGCACACGATCTACAACGCCGAATTACGACTGGACCACGCGCTCGTCGTCGGCGTTTCGCAATCGGGTGAAGGTGAAGACATCAATCGCGTTCTCGAAAACGCGCGGCGCTCCGGCGCTTACACCGTCGGCATCACCAACGAGCCGAGTTCCGCGATGACTCATCTCGTCGACGAAATACTGCTCACGCACGGTGGACGCGAGCGCTCCGTCGCGGCGACGAAGACGTTCACCGGCCAGATGCTCCTCTTTTATATGCTCGCGACTGAGTTGGCGGGGCGCGCGGTGCCGTTTTCGTACGAAGCGATCCCGGAATTCGTCGCGGGCGCGCTCAACCAGAAGTCGTCGATAGTCGAACTCGTACAGCGTTACGTGTTCATGGAAAACTGTGTCGTTGTAGGTCGCGGTCTCGCTTACGCGAATGCTTACGAGTTGGCGCTGAAGCTGATGGAGACCTGTTACGTCGTCGCGGAGCGGTTCTCGTCGGCGGATTTCCTGCATGGTCCACTAGCGATGGTCGAGCGGCATTTTCCGGTGATACTCTTCGCGCCACCCGGTGTGATGCTTCCAGGCGTCAAGAGCTTAATTGAACGGCTGCGTGAGTTGCACGCTGATACCCTTGCGATCACGAGTGATGCCGAGGCGGCGAGTTTGTGCACGCGCGCGATCGAGATGTCGCGTGACATTGATGAGTTTCTCGCGCCGATTCCGTACATCGTTCCGGGTCAACTGTTCGCTGCGCTGTTGGCGGAGGCAAAAGGGCTCGACCCCGACTCGCCACGTTCTTTATCAAAAGTAACTCGGACACTGTAGCCCAGTTTTCGTTTTGTGCTTTTGTGCTTTTTCGTGGCTAACCTAATCTTATGAATATCGAGCTGAGAGACTTGTCGCACAATCCGGTTTACGCTCAGGTGCGTGAGCAGATCGAGTCGCAGATCAAAAACAACGCTCTGGCCACAGGTGAGTCACTCCCCTCACCTGCGGCACTCGCGCAAAAACTCTCCGTCGACAAAGGCGAGATTCAGCGCGCGTACTTCGAGCTCGAACAACTCGGCTTTATCACGAAACATACGGGCAAAGACTTCCTCGGCAAGCAACGAATCGATTATCGCGTCGCGAGTTCGAAGGCGAGATAAGCGAGCGGTCGAATAATGAAGCCAATGGGTATGGCAACGATCCAAAGGACGAGCGAGAGTCTCCACGAGCGCCGTGCTCTGAGATAATCAGCATCGTTAGTCACGAGCCGGTGAAAGCTCGCCTGCCAGCGAATCAATAGCACCAGCACCACGACGAACGTAACCACGAACCCCCATCCAACGAGCGGCACGACTGGAATAAAGCTGATCCCCAGAAACACGTACATCGCGATCACCGCCGTCCGCAGGTAACTGGCATCGCTGTACGCCTGATTCGCCTTCTCCTGTCTGTCGGCGATGAGTCGCGCCGCCACCGGATCGATGGGTGCCGAGCAGTGGCGACACACCGTCATACTGTCGTTGATAATTTCATTGCAGTTAGGACAGGGCAACGTGCGGGGGTTGGCGATCACAATCTTCTCCTGGGTCTGAGCTCGGGGAACGCGGCCGTATTATATAGTTGTCGCTATTTCTCGTCACATTCTCAGATTCCTACAACTGCCAAAATGCTAGGTATGCGTTGCACTGCGCAGGAAGTTGAGCGCGAAATTGCGCATGGCGGACAACCATTTTCTCCGGTCCGGGAAAGGCAACGTTCTTATAATCTGGAGAGTTGCGAAGCCAGTTGCGGATCCTGCGGATTACGGCATCGGGATCGTTGTTGTGGCTCCTGCGGTCTTGACCAGAAATGTCGGAACAAAACTTCTGATATCGATGGTCCACCTTATCGAAAATTAGTGCTCGCTTTTCTCTGTCTCGCTTACTTCCATATCGTTTTGCGCCCAACCAAATTCCTAATTCCAGCGGCATATTGAATCGAGGCAGCCGATTTTTCGTGTCTAACGTGACACGCGAAATGTCGTGAATGCCGTATTTGCTTCCTTGAATCAGTTCATAGATCTTTTCGACGCGAGTGGTTGAAGAATCTTCATCCTCCTTGGCACAACGAGCTATAAACCCGCACTCGTAGATCGCGAAAATCGCCGCCTCAAAGAGACGTTTGTAAGACCTGTCAAATGGGACATTGAGAAAGACAGAGTTTGTATATGCCACCGTTTACGATCGTGGTAAGGTCATCGATCTGAGCAGCCTGCGCGAACTCTAAGATTTCGATGTTGTTGTCTTCTTACCAACTGCTCCTGATGAGGTTTTGGGGTTGTCTATCGAAGGCGGGCGAGCGTCAAGACCGCTCAACATAAGATGGTGTCTTAATTTGAAAAATCTTCTCTGCGGTTCTCAGCGTATCTCGGCGCCCTCTGCGTTTGAGTTGCCGTTTAACGCAGAGACCACTGAGATACGCGGAGGACGCAGAGTAAATCGATCAATTTAAGACACCACCCAACATAATTCTCTGGACCCGATGGCGCGTTTATTGACATCTAACCGCCTGTGCTATTCTTCTCGGCGCTTTTCGCAATGCGAAAGTGGCGGAATTGGCAGACGCGCCAGACTTAGGATCTGGTACCGAGAGGTGTGGGGGTTCGAGTCCCCCCTTTCGCACCATTTGAAGTGAACCCACAAGATGAAAACTGAACTCATAGACGTTTCTCCAACTCGTAAGCAGATCAAAATCGAGATCGAACCCGCGCAGATTCGCAGCGCCTACGATCGCATCAGCCAGCAGTACAGCAAGGCGGCAAACGTTCCCGGCTTTCGGCCCGGACACGCGCCCACGTCAGTCGTGCGCACGCGCTACAAAAGCGAGATCCGAACCGAAGTGCTGCGCGAACTGATTCCCGAAGCTATTAACACTGCTATCAGCGAGCACTCGCTAAACGCACTGGGCGAACCGAACGTCGAACTCGACAACACCGCCGCGCTCGAACAGCTCGGCGCAGAACCACTGACCATCACAGTCGGACTCGAAGTGCTGCCTGAAGTGCAACTCGCCGACTATAAAGGTCTCGAAGTCGAGCGTCGCAAACGCCCGATCACAGACGCGGATGTCGATCGAATGGTCGATAATTTGCGCGAAAGCTCGGCAGCACTGCAACCGGTCGAAGATCGCGCTTCAGAACTCGGAGACACCGTCACAGTAAACGCCCGTGGAAACTTCGTCGAAGACCCGGAAGAGGAAGAGATCAAAGTTGACGACGTTGAAGTTGTGCTTGGTGGTCCGGGTGTGCAACAGGAATTCACCGAGAATCTCACCGGCGTCCGTCCCGATGATTCGCGAACGTTTCAGGTCGAGTATCCCGCGGACTTCTCGTCGCCCGGTCTCGCCGGCAAGAAAGTTGAATACACAACTGAAGTCACTGCGGTCAGAAAAAAAGAGCTGCCGGAGTTGGATGACGAGTGGGTGAAGAGCCTCGGCGGCGAACTCGATTCAGTTGAAACGCTGAAGACGAAGATCCGTGAAGATCTCGAAGCGAGAGCGGCCGCTGAATCTGATCATCTGCTGCGCGAGGAGATCATGAAGAAGCTGCTCGACGTGCACAGGTTTGAAGTGCCGGAAAGCTTGATCGATCACCAGACGCGGCACCGCCTTGAAACTCTGGCGAACCAGATGATGCAACGCGGTGTCGATCCACGCAATCCTGAGATCAATTGGGAAGCAGCGCGTGATGAGATCAAGGGGCAGGCAGAGGAAGACGTACGCGCGTCAATGCTCCTCGAAAAGGTCGGCGAAGTTGAAAACATCTTTGTCTCGCCGGAAGAAGTTGAAGCCGAGATCGATGCGATCGCAACTGCATCACGACAACCGAAAGAGCAAGTGCGTGCTGCCTTGACAAAGGATGGAGGCGAACGTAGCATCGCGCAAAGATTGCGCAATCGTAAAGCGCTCGATCTTTTAGTTGAAAATGCGCGCATCACCGATGCCGAGTGGACCGAATCATCCACAGCTTCCACGGACGATCAAACATCAGCGGAACCTGCGGAATGATTCTTGTTTTTTGAACGAGGTTAGATTGTATGGCTCTAGTCCCAATGGTCGTGGAGCAAACGTCGCGAGGCGAGCGCGCCTTCGACATCTACTCACGACTGCTGAAAGATAATATTATTTTCCTGGGTACCCCGATCGACGATCAGATTGCGAACCTAATCGTAGCCCAACTGCTCTTTCTCGAAGCTGAAGACCCCGAAAAAGATATCAATCTCTACATCAATTCACCTGGCGGTTCGATCACGGCAGGTATGGCGATCTACGACACGATGCAATTCATTCGTCCGGACGTGACGACGATCTGCGTCGGACAGTGTGCATCGATGGGGGCTTTACTGTTGGCCGCGGGTGCAAAAGGAAAACGCTTCGCCCTTCCCAATTCGCGTATCCTCATCCATCAGCCGTCAGGCGGATCACAAGGCCAGGCAACAGACATTCGTATTCAAGCAGAAGAGATCCTGCGAATGCGCGAACTCACCTCCCAGATTATCGCCAAGCACACCGGACAGTCGTACGACACCGTCGAGCGTGACGTCGAGCGCGATAAAATTATGTCTGCCATGCAGGCCAAAGAATATGGTTTAATAGACGAGGTCATCGCGCATCGAGAGTAGCCGCGCGGTCCCCCAAGGAGCTTTCATCGCGAGATTATGGTGAGACGAACTGATGATACTCTGCGCTGCTCGTTCTGCGGCAAGTCGCAAAACGAAGTCAAGAAGCTCATTGCCGGACCCACCGTCTACATTTGCAATGAGTGCATCGACATCTGCAACGAGATCATCACCGACGATCAGCAAGCAGAGTCAGTAGCTACTCGCCCGCCACTGCCGAAGCCCGGAGAGATCAAGAACTTCTTAGACGAATACGTCATCGGTCAGGAAGAGACAAAGAAGCGTCTCGCGGTTGCCGTCTATCAACACTACAAACGCATCGAGCTTGGTCGTCGTCGTTCTGATGTTGAGATTCAAAAGGCCAACATTCTTCTGATCGGTCCGACGGGCACGGGTAAGACGTTGCTCGCACAAACACTCGCGCGCATGCTCGCGGTGCCGTTCACGATCGTCGATGCGACGACGTTGACCGAAGCGGGCTACGTTGGTGAAGACGTCGAGAACATCATTCTCAAACTCCTGCAAGCGGCGAACGGCGACGTCGAGCGCGCGCAACAGGGCATCATCTACATCGACGAGGTCGACAAGATTTGTCGCAAAGACGAGAACCCGTCGATCACGCGTGACGTGTCTGGTGAAGGCGTGCAGCAGGCGCTGTTGAAGATTCTCGAAGGCACGGTTGCGAATGTTCCGCCGCAAGGTGGTCGCAAGCATCCGCATCAGGAGTTCTTCCCTGTAGACACGACTAACATTCTCTTCATCTGTGGTGGCGCGTTCGTCGGATTGGAGAAAGTGATCGAGAGACGACTGCGTAACAAGTCGCTCGGCTTCCAGGCGGAAGTAAAATCAGGATCTCATCGACACGCTGAAGCGCTCGCCGCTGTGCAGCCGGAGGATCTGATTCGTTTCGGATTGATTCCGGAGTTTGTCGGACGATTGCCGGTCGCGGGCGTGTTGCACGAACTCGACGAGGGCGCGCTCATCAAGATTCTTACCGAACCAAAGAATGCTTTAGTAAAGCAGTATCAAAAGAAGTTTGATTTCGACAACGTCAAGTTGAAGTTCACTGAGGATGCGCTCAAAGCGGTCGCACGGCAGGCTGTTGAGCGCAAGGTCGGC
>DATNDM010000114.1:0-3210 GCA_035553235.1 Pyrinomonadaceae bacterium
CGCGTTCACGCGGCCGGCACGAAGCGCGAATCTCAGCCGGCAAAGACCAGTACCACATGTTCGACTCCGCGTTCATCGAAAGCATGTGGATCTCACATGGCTGAATCTTGTCCCATACCATTTTCAAAGCTTCAAACGTCGGCAGCATCTTTCCCCACGCCGAGTCGTAAGCCTTGGGCCACACGATCGATCTACGGCTCGACGTCGCACCGTGCCATTTCTTGTGCAACGACTCGACATCGATCCCGCCCGTTCCCGGCACCGGCGCGATGGGCGCGAGTTGTTCCTCGCGCACGCCGAGTTCACGCGCGATGCGGAAGTTGTCGACGTTGTCGCTGATCAACTGATCGCACGCGCCGAGTATGTCGACAAGCTGCTGGCGACGTTCAGGATTGAGATGTGTCAACGCGAGATCAGAACCGCCGCGCGTCTGCAAAACCCACTGGCCGATATTTTCAAGATGGAACCGCCGTCGCACGTTGAGAAAAAACTCGCCGCCCTGCTCGATGCCGAGTGTGTGAATGATATCCGGCTGCCATTCCTGCAAGACCTTTGCGAGCCAGCGACCCGCGAGCGAGTCGACGTCGGCCATGCCGAAAGCACGCGCTGTTTGTCGTTTGACGAAGCGGTGGACGCTGTTCGCGGGAAAGAGTGGCGTACGTGTTTTGGTTTTGACTCGTGGGCCGTGGTAGCAGGTGATGTAGGTGCGAACGGACCAGCCGTCGGGCGGCGATCCGGTGGGCATCGAGAATAGTCGAACATTGAACTCCGCGCCTTCGAGCAGATCTATCCACGAGTGAGTGTGCGTGTTCTCGCCGAGGCCGATGAAGAGAATGCGTGGCCGCCCGGGAAATGGATCAGAGTCGAAGACAGGATTCACAAGATTCTTCATGATTTACATGTATATCCTGAAAAATCTTGTAAATCCTGTCTACCAATACTGCGGCACCAGAGTTCGATCATCATCAATAGCCACGGCTGCGGCCAGTCAATTGCGCCGGAGAGAAACTGATCGCGCACACCGGCGACGGCTTGCGCATCGAGCAGACCGCGTTTTGCGACTGACGTGTCGGAGAGCGTGTCGAGCAAAACATCACGCAGCGGACCTTTGAGCCACGAGTTGAACGGCATCGAGAAGCCTGTCTTCGGACGCGTGTCGAATCCCGGCGGCAGCAGATCTTTCGCGAGGTCAAGCAGGATGCGCTTCGTTCCCGCTTCGCGATAGCTGCGGGGGCCATAAGACGACGCGCGAGGATCGCTGCCGAGTTTCGCGCTGTCAGGCAACGAGAGCGCGATATCGGCCATGACGGGGTCGAGAAACGGCACACGCACTTCAAGACTGTGCGCCATCGAAGCCGCATCGATATCGCGCAGCAACTGGTTCGCCGTGTAACCGCGTAAACAAACTCCGGTGACGCGTTCGATCACGCTCCCTTCCGGCAACTCGTCGAGCGCGGCGAGGTCGTAATGCGGCGAGCGTCCGGCCTGCGCGGGCGCTCTCAAATCGCGCGCCAGTAGCCGCGCGGTCCACGGCGCTTCAAACATCGGATTCGCCGCATAATAACGTGCCAGGAATCCCGCATCGTCGCGCCAGTTTGCGAAGCGATAACCGCCACGCAGCGGCACGAGCGAGTCGAGCACCGGCTGCCGCGCCACCGAGGTCAGCAGCGACTTCGCCGCCGACTTCAACGGCGCCGCCACTCGCTGCATCTCCTCAAACGCCATCTGCTCGAACCACGGATAACCAGCAAACAGTTCATCACCGCCCGTGCCCGAGATCGCCACCGTGACGCGACGTCGAGCCGCGGCGGAAACGAAGTAGCTGTTCACGCCGTCAACTGTCGGTTGATCGAGAGCGAAAGCAATCTGCTCGATTTTGTCTCTAACCTCTTCACCACGCACGACGACACGCGAGTGATCGGTGCCGAGAAACTGGGCGGTGGTTTGCGCGTAATCGGTTTCGTCCATGTGCTCGCCCTCGCCTTCGAACCCAACCGAGAAAGTTTTTAATCGTTCGCCGTTCGTGTGCTTCGCCATCAACGCGACGAGCAGTGACGAATCGATACCACCCGAAAGAAACGCGCCGAGCGGAACGTCCGAGACCATCTGCAAACGCACCGACTCTTCGAGCGCGCTTCCCACTTGTTCAATTTGTTCTTCATAGCGGCGCGCGCGCAGATCGGCGTGGCGATCGAGAGCGAGTGACCAGTAGCGTTCGACTTTCGGTTCGTGTCCCTCGCTGATGATGAGTCGATGGGCGGGCAAGAGCATCTTGACGCCGCGCAGGATCGTGTGTGGCTGAACGATCGCGCCGTGCGTCAGCAACAGACGCAGCGCAACCGGATCGATCTCCGGCTCGACGAGTCCACTCGCCAGCAAAGCTTTGATCTCGGAAGCGAAGATCAAGCGACCGCGAACGTTCGCATAGAGCAAAGGCTTGATGCCGAGTTGATCGCGAGCGAGCAGCAGTCGCTCGCGTCCGGAGCGCTTGTCGTGAATCGCGAGGGCAAACATGCCGCGCATCCGCAGCAGGAAGTCGTCGCCGTAGTGTTCGTACATGCGCAGGACGACTTCGGTGTCTGAGGCTGACCGAAACGTGTAGCCGAGCTTCTCGAGAAGCGTGCGCTCTTCGCGAAAGTTGTACAGCTCACCGTTGTAGACGATGCAAATCTGATCGTCGGGCGAGGCCATCGGCTGGTGTCCGGCGTGGCTGACGTCGAGGATCGCGAGCCGCGTCATGCCGAGCGTCTCGTTTCGATCTTCGAGTATGCCGCGGTCATCAGGGCCACGATGATGCAGCGCGCTGATCATCGCGCGCACCTCATCACGACCCTCACCCCAGACTCCGCAAATGCCACACATAAGCGCCTTACTTTGCCATAAAAGACCACAAAAAGCACAAAACAGACCACAAAAGGCACAAGAAGTTTTTTTTGTGCTTCTTGTGTTCCGTTTGGTGCTTTTTGTGATCTAACTGGCTCGCGCTTCGACGCCGTTGCCGCCCCGCCAAACCTGCACACGCGAAAACCCACACGCGCGCAACGACTGTTCGATCTGAGCCTCGGAGCGAAGATGTTTGTAGTAATCCGTGAGCGTGTCGTGAGTGTCGAGGATGGCCCACTCAGCGAGCAATTCCGGGGTGATCGAAAACACGCCGTAGTAATCGACGAGTGGAGAATACCTCGCGAGCCAGCGACGCACGCGCCACAC
>DATNDM010000115.1:0-2708 GCA_035553235.1 Pyrinomonadaceae bacterium
TTGTCAGGCGCGGGCGCGAGCGGCACAAACAAACCACTCTGCAACACACGCGGCTTCACGGGCTCACACGTAATCGAAACCGCTGTCACGGGGGACGAGGGCGGATGCATCTCCGCATCGAGCAACAATAATTTCAGAAAAACTTTGTGGTCGCGCATGGGGTGAGGCAGAGATAGTTTGCGCTCGTGTGTCGCCTGATCTTCCAGTTGCATCCTTACGCACAACTCGTTTGTCGCCAGCGCATGTGCGTTCAATGCGGCGCAGAGTTGGTGCAGCAACCGCGCGAAGATGAATGAGAGTGGTTCGAGCTCGCTGATCGCATCTTCGAGTTCGAGTGAGGTTGAGAACACTGGTTCGGGTCGTTTGACGTGCAGGTGCCGCTCAGTTTTACCGGCAGCGAGTTGCTGAAGCTTGATTCCGGGTTGTCCCAGGCGTTCGGAAACACCGGCGACAGGAAGTGCGGCAAAGTCGGCAAACGTGCGAACGCCCCAGAGTCTCAACGTCTCCAGAATTTCTGTGGCCATTTCTTTCTCAACACTCACGAGTGAGTGATCCAGACGCTCGATGGGAAAGTCTCCGAGACAAGTCAATTCCTCGCCCGCTGCAACGAAGGTGATGCCTTTCAAGTGAGTCGCAGCATGAATCGCAGCATCCGGATTTGCGGCTACGGCTACGCTGACAGTCGTTTCCAACCCACCCTCAGCTTGTGACTTCTGCGCTCGCTGCGCGACTTCGTTCGCGAGTTCGTAGGCCGAGCCAAATAACAACTCACAGCCATCGGCGTCGATCACGGCAGTGCCGGCCCTGACTTCTTCTACGACTGGTGAGAAGCCGTAGGCAAAGTCGGTTAGTGAGAGGGCGGCCGGCAGCTTCCAAACATGAATACAGGCAAACATAACAACTGAACATTACCAAAAATCGACGAAAATCTACACGGCTATTCCCGCAGCCATGAATTGACTCTGATTCATCCACGGAGAAATCGGACGCTGCCGGTTGACCTTGATCGCGTTGGCGCGCAGGAGATTTCCATCCCGTGGCTTGACGCTCGTGCGCGACCATTCCGCGGCGCCATTCAGCTCGAGAGCCAACGCCGCACACGAACGCGTACACGCCTCTTCCGAAATCACTGTCAAGACTGTCGGCCGGTCTTCCACGGTACGTCGAAACCGATACCACCAGGACGAGATGATCCGGCGCGCCTCTTTGCCCGGCACGTCGCCAAGGTCGAGGATCACCAGGCCAAACCCACCCGCATGTAACAAAAGGTCCGCCGCTTTGAAAGCATGTTCGAGATTGCCGCCACAACGTACCCACAGCAAACGATCGAAATTCATGCCCGCGGCGATCGCGGACGCCGGCGCGAACACATCGTTTGTGTCTACGAGCGCACACGTCTCCTCATGCGTGGTCGCGTAAGTCAGCAGCGAATACATCAGGCTCGTGCGTCCCGACGATGCCGGCCCGAAGAGTTCAGTGATCGCGCCACGCGGCAGACCGCCCGTTAACTCATCGATCTCAACAACACCCGTTGAGAGTGTTTCAACAACAGCCTTTTCGTGGATCCTGAACGCGTCGCCGAACCGTCCGGCAATTTCCGCCTGGATCTCTGGTTTTGATAATGCGGCTTTCATGATTAAAGTTAAGATTTCTCTGCATCCTCGCCATATAGGTGCGCTATGACCTAAGGCCGAAAGATGCCCAAAAAACCTTTCAAAAGCGCGGCGGAAGACCTGATTCCACCGCGGCCCACGCTCTCGTCGCTCAAAAGCGCCGCCGCCGGCTGCCAGGCCTGCGACCTCTGGAAAACCGGGACGCAGACCGTGTTTGGCGAGGGGGCACGACGCGTGAAAGTCATGTTCATCGGTGAGCAGCCGGGCAACGAAGAAGACCTGTCAGGCAGGCCCTTCGTTGGCCCAGCTGGTCGTTTGCTCGATGATGCCCTCGACGAAGCAGGCATCGATCGCAAACAGACTTACGTCACCAATGTTGTCAAACACTTCAAATGGGAACCACGCGGCAAACGCCGTATTCACAAGAAACCCAACTCGCTCGAGATCGCCGCCTGCCGTCCCTGGCTTGAAGCAGAAATCGCGCTCGTCAAACCTGATGTCATCGTCGCGCTCGGGGCTACTGCCGCCCAGGCTTTGCTTGGACCACAATTCCGCGTTACCAAACAGCGCGGCGAGTTCATTCCGTCAACACTTGCACCCTACCTCATGGCTACCGTTCATCCCTCGTCGATCCTTCGCGCTCCTGACGATGAAACGCGACACCTCGAACTACGGCTCTTCATCGACGATCTCAAAAAGCTCGCAAAAGTAATCAAGTAGCCGATCACGCTGTGGCTTTAGCCCGGTGGTGGTGTTCAATCGCCCAATCCAGAAGCCGTTCAAATCCGGATGATGAGGGGCCAATTGATCACCGGGCTAGAGTCACAGCGCGACGCTAGAACCGGGGTGGCAATGGTCTCCCCCGCATTACCAATCCCGGTTCTAAAAAAACTACTTGACGTCGCGCTCATGATGTTCGAGAATGTTCGCCAGATTTTCGGTTGTCAACGAAAATTTATTCTGGGCAGTACAGAGGGAGAAATGGGTTATGCCAGTAACGGCCAAACAACGCAGGATTTTTGAATTTATTCGGCGATACATGGAATCGAATCACGAGGCCCCCACCATCGCTGAGATCGGCCGGCAATTTCAGAT